>JAOZSO010000024.1:0-2929 GCA_029939655.1 Desulfobacterales bacterium | reverse complement strand
GCGTTTGTCGAATGCGGTGAAGACCTGGAGCCGAGCGTTCGCGGGCAGATCGAAGGGCTTTACACTGCTGCTCGTTTCATATCCAAGGCGCCCGATGGATCGGTAAAAGTGGAAAAGGCATGGCCGGAGAACGCCAAGGTGGGACACACGGAGGCGCTCGATCATCTTATCAACCATTTGCGTTCGGAACTAGCGGAATATCGCATTGTGGGCGTCGGGCACCGCGTGGTGCATGGCGGCCCGGTCTACAACCAACCGGTCCGCGTGGATGCGCAGGTGCTTGCGACATTGGAGAATTTCATCCCGTTGGCCCCTCTTCATCAGCCGCACAATCTCGCCCCGATTCGTCGCGTCGTGGAGATCGACCCCGAGCTGCCCCAAGTGGCCTGTTTCGACACTTCTTTTCACCGCACCCAACCTTCCGTCGCACAGATGTTTGCCCTGCCATCCGACCTGCGGGAGGCAGGGGTCATGCGTTATGGATTCCATGGATTGTCTTACGAGTACATTGCATCTATTCTTCCTGAAATCGATGCCACGGCCGCAAACGAAAAGACCATTGTACTGCATCTGGGTAACGGGGTGAGCATGTGCGCCGTCGAAGCAGGGCGCAGCCTCGCCACCACCATGGGATTTACGGCGGTCGAAGGACTGCCTATGGGCACCCGCTGCGGCTCTCTCGATCCCGGCGTTGTCCTGTATCTCATGGATCAGCTGGGAATGGACGCCCGTGCGATTGAAAGGCTTCTATACAATCGGTCGGGACTGCTCGGCATATCCGGTATTTCCAGCGATATGCGCACGCTGCTGACGAGCGAGGAACCAGCGGCCAAACTGGCCATCGACTATTTCACTTACCGAATCCGTCGCGAGCTTGGCTCATTGGCGGCCGCCCTCGATGGACTGGACGCCATTGTATTCACGGCTGGGATCGGTGAAAACGCACCGATCATCCGCAGCCAAGTTTGTCGCGATGCCACTTGGCTCGGTGTCGACATCGATGAAGAGGCCAACGCGGAAGGCCTTCAGCGTATCAGCAGCGACTCAAGCCGGGTCTCGGTGTGGGTCATCCCAACCAACGAAGAATTGATGATCGCTCGTCATACTCGTCGCGTGCTCAAATCCGCACAGAGAAAATGAAAATCCCACATGATGTAATGGTTTTTTGTGAAGCAGATAACCGGCATCTCATTTAACCATAGCCGGCAGGGGTGGGGGGTCAGGATTTGCTCAGGGAATGAATCCCTTCAAGATACGTCTTCAGGCTATTTTGTGTATCCTGATCGGTCATCAGTTGGGGAAGTTTTTGCATGGCCAGATCAATGGACTGGTCAACTATTTCAATTTGCAGCTTTTCGCGCGCAGACATTATCTCATACTCAATTTTCTGTTTGGCATTTTCCAATAACAGATGACTCTCCTTTTTGGCGTCATCGATGATTTTCTGTTTTTTCAGTTTGCCCCGGGATATGGAGTTTTCCCTTATCCTTTGCAGGTGCTCGTAACCCTCTTTCCGCTCCTTCAACAGTTCGTTGACACGTGTCTTGATCGCTTCTTTTTCCTTTTCGAACCTTTTGATGTTCTCTTCGATCTGCCTGGATTTTCCGTTTAAAAAAGCGGCCAACGGTTTACGGGCATACCTGAAAAAGAGCACGATCAGTATCCCAAAGTTGAGCCAACGCATCACAATGTCATAGGTCGGACGCCAGTTGACCGATGCTTCTGCACCCAGGGCCTCTGTGGCTGTCGCCAACATGACCATAAAAAACATCCACCCGGCAATGTTTTTCCAATTTTTAAAAGCCGCTCGTATCAAGGTGATACCTTCCGATCCAGGATCTTTTCCATGATGGACACCGAAAGTGTTTCGGCTTCTTTTCGTACAGACGTCATGGCTTCTGCAAGGAGACGCTCAATTTCATCCTGTGTTTGTTTTTTCACGGCGGCAATTTCTTTTCTTGCCACGCCCATGATGTCTTGGGCTTCATGATTCCCAAGGCTTTCCATCTCGGCAGTTATCTGGAGGGCCGCCTGCCGTATCTCTTTTTCCTCCTGGTGTGATTCATCGATGATCTCCTCGAGTTCCTTCTTTGAATCGAGAATATCCTCCCGGACCATTTGAATGTAGTTATCTCTTTCTGCCATGGTAGCCCGTAGCGGACGTATCATGACCCGGTTGATAATGAAAAGAAATATCAAAAAAGAGATCAGCTGGACCACCAGGGTCTCGTTGATACTGATGAGCGCTATGTTACTTATAATCTGCATAGGATGATTTATTAAATTATAAAACCACTTATGAAACGTGCTGCCTAAACCACAAACAACAACAGCAATGCTATGACCAGGGAATAGATGCCGGTGGACTCAGATACGGCCTGTCCCACCAGCATGGTCCGGGTCAGCAGTCCCGCCTCTCGCGGATTCTTCCCGATGGCTTCACACGCCTTGGCAGCCACCATTCCCTCTCCCACACCCGGGCCGATGGCACCGAGACCCATGGAGAGGCCTGCACCTAAAAAAGCCGCGGCTTTTACAATATCAACACCTTCAATAGCCATTGTCTTACCTCCTTATAAATTTGCCATGCGAATTTATCATACGCGGCTGCGCCGCTAATTAAATGTTTGTTCTTCTCCCAATTCATTGGGAAAAAGGATCCAAGGGGTCCAGGGTTCGAGGATTCAAGTGTCTGTTTTCAAGCGATTGGAATCAGCGCTATACATTCTTTCGACACCTGCGATATTGTCTCTTAACTTCTGAAGCCTTTTTTTCGACATAACCCAAATAGCGCGATATCATCGTTTGGGTTACCAACTCGCTAGGCCATAAGCAAGATAGATCAAACTTCCACACCCCTTGGTCATATTCGATACTATTACTTCTTGGTAGCTTTTAAGATCTTCGCTGGAATCCTGGAATCCTGGAA
>JAOZSO010000286.1:0-5027 GCA_029939655.1 Desulfobacterales bacterium | reverse complement strand
ACCAGGTTTTTAAATGACGAAATAAATAAACCGGAGACCGACGGTGCTGGAAAAATTTAAACCGAAATTTTGGGATCATTTAGAATTTCTGGGAGACCCTCACAATCAATCCTATGGCTTACGCCGGAAATGGAAGCTCATGGTGACTCTCACGCTTATTGTCGCCCTTGTGCCGTTTTTAAGCCTATCCTTCGTCAGTTATCAATCCATACGAGAGGCGGCCCAATCCGAAGCCGTGGATCAGACACGACGACTGCTTGAAAACCTGCAGCAGGTTATCGTCTATCTTCTGTCCGAAGAGCAGGAGGCCATGGATTTGAAAACTGGAAAAGATTCCGCCGAAAAGAAGGCAGGGTCCGGAAAAGTGTCTCAGCTACTTTCAAAAATAGCCATCGGGAAAGGTGAATCGATCTTTATTGCCGACACCAACGACTTGTTGAAAAAGCTTGCCGGTTGTTGTGAAAGCATTCAACAAAAAATAGTCTCGTCCCTGTCCGAGAATGATGATGAAAGCCAGGTCTTCCAGATAAAAAACGATGTGGGACAACCGTTAATCGTCGGTCGTATCAAAATCCCCGAAACATCCCTGCTGCTGGTCATCATTCAGGATGAAGAATACCTGTTGGCAGGCTGGCACGCACCCTGGATCAAGCTGGCCGGCTTCTACGGTGTTGGCGTTCTGGTCATTCTGGCCATGGTCCTGGCAACCGCCACCTATGTTATCAACATGATCCACGTGGCAGATGAACAACGTATCATGGACCTGCATAAAATGGAGTACCACAACAAAATGACATCCATGGGAAGACTGTCCGCCGGCATCGCCCACGAAATCAACAACCCTCTGTCCATTATCAACGAAAAAATCGGTCTCATAAAAGATTTGCTGGTATACCAGCCCGACGATCTACCGGTGGCAAGACTCGTCACATTGCTGAGTGATGTGGCGGATCCCATCAAGCGCTGCGGCAATATCACCCACAGGCTGTTAAATTTCGGCCGGCATACCAAGACCTATTTTGAGCCGGTGGACCTTTCCCGGATTTTATATGATATTGTTGACCTACTTAAAAAGGAAGCCGAATTCAGAAATATCGACATTTATACGAAACTCCCGGAGCATCTTCCTGATATTACAAGTAACAAAGGCAACCTGGAGCAAATATTTCTCAACGTAATGAACAATGCGTTTACTGCCATGCAATCAGGCGGACGCCTTGACATAAATGTTAGTAATACGATCCCGGATCATGTGGCCATCTCATTCGAGGATACCGGGTGTGGCATACCGGAGAAGGATGTCCAATATGTTTTCGAACCCTTTTTCTCTTCCAAGAGCGCCGGGACAGGGACAGGGCTCGGGCTCTCTGTCACCTATGCGCTTGCAAAGGAACTGGGCGGAAGGATATCGGTTACCAGTACAGAGGGAATAGGCACCCGGTTTACCGTCGAGGTGCCCCTTGAACCACCACAAAAAGAAGATGGGGTAACCAGCGAGCTTCCTGAGATTTAAAATGGAGAATACAGATGGACAGAGATAACACCATCGTATGTAAGGAAACATTGCAGTATTTTGGGGCCATGCTCCCTTCACTTTCACACGAAGCAAAAAATATGTTGGCCATCATCAACGAAAATGCGGGTTTGATGAATGATTTCATCCTGATGGCCCAAAAAGGAAAAACACTCAACCTGGATCGACTCAGTTCCCTGTCCGCAACGATCAGAAAACAGGTTGTACGGCTAAACACGTTGATTACGGATGTCCGTCAAGCTGCCGATGGAATCGACAATAAAACGCAGGATATCTGCCTGGTCCACCATGCCAGGCAGGTGTCCGAATTGCTGTCAAAAAAGGCAGCCATGCGATCTATCCAGTTCGATGTGCATGCCATGGAAGAACCGATTCTCATTCACACACGACCGGTGCTGTTGCTCCACATAATGTGGGTCTGCCTCGACTACGCCATGCATGTCGGCGAACAGGGCCGGTGTATCGGATTGACCGTGGAAAAAAGGGCAGAAAACGCGGTTGTCCTCATGTCCGGGATCGACAAACTGATACCGGATTCCATCACCGCAATCATGCCTGATGAGCAACGCAACACCGTGCTATCGGCGCTGAATGCCGAACTGCTAATCGATGAAAATAAAAAAACGCTGCTGTTGAAAATAAGGAATCACCATGCCTGATCATGTACTAATAGTTGACGATGACGAAGATCTGATGGAAATCGTGTCGGAAAGGCTCAAAAGCAGAGATATGAATGTCGACACGGTGGGTAATGTCGAAGAAGCGTTGCTCTGGATAGCTAAGAAGCACTATGATGCCATCATTCTCGATTTTCTGATGCCCGGCATGGATGGCTTCGAAAGCATCCGGTCCATTAGAAAGCAGCAGCCTGACATACGGATCCTCCTTGTTACAGGCCATATGTTGGCTGACAACGGCCGTGAAGCTATTCGAATGGGTGCCGATGTTGTCCTTGAAAAACCGGCAGATCTGGAGGTCCTGGCAAAATCGATTCGGCCTTTCGAATAATAAACAAATAGTCCCTTGACTTCCAAAATTTATTCATTATATTACCGAAAGCCAAAAAAAAGGGCACTCATGGTTGTCAGCATGGGTTGCCCTTATTTATTGTCGCCAACGTTGAGCGTTTCATTTTTTTGAAGCAGTAACTTAGGTGTCGAAAAAGGAGTTCCCCTATGTATTTTGAAGCCGTATTCAACCCCTCGGAAAACCTGGAGTACAGTACAGATGCCCATAGTCTGGCCGGAAAAAAAATAGCCGTACAAGCCGGCTGGGTTATCAAGGAAGGCCAGTTCAAAGATCAGGAATGTTACTATATTCCGAATTCCACCATCGGCCTGATCCCTGTTTGCGACCTGGAGGAATTGAAACCACTCCCCTTTATCAAGTGGAGAGACCTGCTCAGTGAACTGGGGTTTTAAGTATTGAGCTGTAAGCTATAAGCAGACTGACGGTAACAGATTGAAGATTATGGCTGATACCAACGGTCTATAATCTAATAAGAATCTAAATTGAACGATTGTCGAGATGGCCGTAGCTACAAGAAAGATGCCATTTCGCTATAGCTCTCTATGCGGCATGGCATCTGACGCCGTAGATGCGGTGATATCGGCAATCCCAAAGGGTTTCAAATTTAAAAATGTAAATAGCTCCACTCTTCCGATAATTTTTCTGAATCAAATATTTTTTAAATTTTAAACGTTCACTTTAGAGCGGAAATACCGCTCCCTTATCCGCACTGCTCACGTTCGCAGCGTACCTCGCCAAATACCCGGTCTTCTTTTTCAGCTCAAATGGTGGCAGATGTTCAAGTCTCGTCTGAATCTCTTCTGCATCCAATTGAATATTTAATGTGTTGCCGGGAATATCGATGTCGATGGTATCACCGTCTTGAATAATGGCGATGGGACCTCCGGACGCTGCTTCCGGAGACACATGCCCGATGGCTGCGCCCCTGGTGGCCCCGGAAAACCTGCCATCCGTGATCAGCGCCACATCTCGATCGAGCCCCATACCGGCAAGGGCTGACGTGGGAGACAACATCTCCCGCATACCCGGCCCCCCTTTGGGCCCTTCGTACCGGATGACAAGTACTTCCCCCTTTTGAATCTTACCGGCCATGATGGCTTCAAACGCTTCGTCTTCGGAATGAAAGACCCTTGCAGGGCCCGAGTGTCTGAGCATCTCATCGGCCACAGCCACCTGTTTTACGATAGCACCGTCAGGGGCAATGTTCCCCTTTAGTACGGCAAGACCGCCTTTGGCGTGTACCGGGGCATCGACGGGTCGAATCACAGATTCATCCTTGGTTCCGGCCTTGATGGCCGCCAGCATTCCGCCCATGGGTTTGCCGGAAACCGTCATTTCCTGCTGGTTGACAAGGTTCTTTTTCATCAACTCCGCCATGATGGCCGGAACTCCACCGGCATGATAGAGATCCACCACGTGATGGGGACCGGCCGGTGCTATGGAAGTGAGATGCGGAACCATCTCCGCAAATCGACTGAAGTCGCCCAAATGGATGTCGACACCCGCATAGTAGGCGATGGCGGTAATGTGCAGGACTGAATTCGTAGATCCTCCCAGGGCCATGTCCACCGCAATCATATTTTCAAAAGCCCCTTTCGTCATAATGTTCCTGGGGGTAATGCCTTGTCTTGCCAGGTTCACCGCGTGATAACCGGTCTCTTTTGCCAGCCAGATACGTTCGGAATAAACTGCCGGTATGCTGCCGTTCAAGGGAAGTGCCATGCCCAGAGCTTCAGAGAGGTTCGCCATGGTATTGGCCGTAAACATGCCGGAGCAGGAACCTGCGCCCGGACAGGCGTTGCATTCAAACACACTCAGGTCGCTTTCGCTGATACTCCCGCTCTTCAATCGCCCCACGGCCTCGAACACCTTGTCCAACCCGACGTCACGTCCATGAACCTTTCCAGGCAGCATGGGGCCGCCGGCGATAAATATGGACGGAATGTCAAGCCTGGCTGCCCCGATCAGCATTCCCGGAATTATTTTATCGCAGGAAGCCATGAGAACCAGCCCATCAAAGGGATGGGCCATGGCCATGATTTCAATGGAATCTGCAATCAGTTCCCTGCTGGGAAGCGAATACTTCATGCCGTCATGATTCATGGCGATACCGTCACAGACACCAATTGTGTTGAAGACAACCGGCGTACCTCCCGCCGCATAGACACCCGCCTTCACCGCATCTGAAAGTTTGTCCAGGTGTGTATGGCCGGGAATGATTTCATTGAAAGAATTGGCAATCCCGATGATGGGATTCTGCAACTCCCGGTCGGTAAACCCGCCCGCTCTCAAGAGAGACCGGTGCGGCGCCCGCTCCGCCCCCTGGATCATGAGGTCGCTTCTCTTCTGCATGATAGATATCTCCTGTGTCATGATGATACTCTCAATATATCGGTCATAGTTATTGATCCTGCCAAGAAAGTCAACAAACTCAAATATCAATCAATGACGACTAAATTTCTGG
>JAOZSO010000285.1:0-5032 GCA_029939655.1 Desulfobacterales bacterium | reverse complement strand
TATCAACAGCCGGAACCCCTATCGACCCTGCTTTTTCAAAGGGCATAAACCCGGTAATCTTGGCAAAACTCGAAAGGTTGAAATGCGTTAGAGGCCCTGTTTCCGTAAGACCGTAGGCTTCAGTTATCGGCATGCCGGTTTCTTTCCTGAATGCCTTGGTTACTTCCGTTGGAAGAGGGGCTGCACCTGAAGTGAACGTGGTATTTGTTCTTCCAATTTTGTTCTCCACAAGCTTCATGTATTGAGTGGGAACCAGGGGCGCCATAAACGGACGATATTTTTTAAGATACCCTATAATCACGTCGATATTTCTCGTATCCGGGACCATTAACATCTGAAGCCCCCAGTTTACCGCTGTACGCACGCACCAGTGTCCGTAGATATGAAACGTCGGTAACGCCAGCAGCATGGAAGACTTGTCCTTGATTCCATCTTGTAACGGCCCCAGAGCCCAGGGTAGAGACTGCAGTGTATTTGTAGTTAAGTTGTGATGGGTGAGCATAACCCCTTTTGGTTTTCCTGTGGCACCTCCTGTGAATGCGAGCACGGCCAGATCTTCCAAGGGGTCTATTTCAACAGATAGCGGATCAGGCTCATATCTTGATATCAATTCGCGCAGCTGAATCGCCCCGGATACCTCTTTGAGATCAGGCTCATTTGCAGAGAAATCTTCTACAGAGGTAACAATGATTGTTTTAAGATTTGTTTTATCCTTTATTGAATCGATCAGTTCAAAGGATTTGTCCGAACAAATGATTGTTTCGGCCCCTGATTCCCCTATTTCCCAGATCAGATCGTGGGCCTTGTGCAGTAAACTGCAAGGGACATGTGCGGCACCCGTTTTCAGGATGGCGTAGTCGCTTATGACAAATTGGGGAGATGTGGGAAGTATGGTTGCAACCTTATCTCCTTTTTTAACGCCTGAATCCGCCAGAGCATTTGCCAGTTTGCCCACATAAACACCCATCTCTTTCCAGGTAATCTTTCTTCCCAGGTAATCACAGGCATTTTTTTTAGGGCTTCGCGCTACTGTGTTATCAAAGAAGCTGAACAAGGGCACTTCAGGATAAGGCTTCATTGTTTTAACCAGCTTAAAAGGCCCTAATTTATATCCATTGAGCCAGTGGCTGCCATCATAGTCACTCATCTTAAATTTACTCCCTATTTTTTAAATCAATTTATCCAAACCCAGTTCAGTCAGAACTTCTAAAGTGGGCCTTCCTGTTGCTTTATCCCACCCTCTAAAGTCATAATAGGCATCCAGGAGCGGTTCGAGATCGACAACCAGTCCCTCGGCCGGTCCATCGGCTAACGGTTCTTCGGTCAAGCGTTTTGGCAGCCTGTCGTCCGCTCTGGTGCAGCCCTCTCTTACATTAAAAAGCCGCGCAAGATTGTAAATTCTCTCTCCTGCTTTCCTGAAAGTTGCGACATCAAAGTCCCAACCGGTTGCACTGGCAATAATCGGCGTAATATCCTCGGCCATCAATGCCATTCCCATAAACTTACAGACACCCACGGCATCAAAAACAGTCAATGCGTCTTCCAGGTCTTTGACGATCTTGGCCTCTGCCGGATTTTCAACTCTGGCATCTTCGATGACGCTTTCTTCAACAACCAGTAAGGGTATATCCATAAAAGTCGGACCCTGTATGTAGCCGGTGATATGATCTCCGCCCCTGTTTGCGGTACAGAATGCCAACCCGGTTATTTTGGTCGCCCGGCAGTCATAGGCTGCAAGCTCCAGCCCCTTGACATGCATGGCAAATCTCTCGCTGTCTTTGCCCAGTTTTTCCGAGACCCTTTTTGTCCCTTCGGCCAGTAAGTCACCAATTCCCTCTCGTTTGGCTATTTTTTTGATCAGGTCTATCATTAAATCAGCATCACCGAATTTTAACTCTAATCCATCCGTATCTGCCGTTGTTAAGATGCCTTTTTCATAGCATTCCATTGCAAAAGCAATGGTGCTTCCCGTGGAGACGGTATCAATACCAAGATCATTACACAAAAGGTGTGCATAGGTAATGGCCTCCAGATCACCGACATCGCACATGGAGCCCAGCGCCCCGACGCTTTCGTATTCCGGACCTTCACCCTTGCATTTATATTTTCCTGATTTAACCTCGGAAAGCCGGCCGCAGGCAATCGGGCAGGCAAAACAGGCTGTTTTCCCCACAAGAATCTTTTCATTGATTGCAGGACCATTTATATCATCTGCATAGGAACAGTTTCCTGATTGCCAGTTTCTCGTAGGCAGCCCACCTTTTACATTCACAAGGTCGAGCACCATGTTTGTTCCATAGACTTCAAGGGTTATCTTTAAAAGACTCTCCTTGATAAAGTCACTGGCCGTCTTAACCGCTTCCTTAAAAGCCTCTTTTTGAGCAACCTGAATCTTTGATGTACCGGCGACAGCGATGGCCTTAAGTTTTTTTGATCCCATTACAGCACCAAAGCCGCACCTGCCAAGTGTTCGGTCTATATCATTCATAATAGCAGCATATTTTACCTGGTTCTCGCCGGCAATCCCAATGCAGGAAATATTAAATCGTTTCCCAAGGTCTTCTTTCAATTGCTTTGTTGTTTCTTTTACACTCTTGCCCCAGGTTTCCCCGGCATCTTTGAGCTCTACCTTGTCATCATCTATAATTAAATTGACCGGTTTTGCTGCTGCGCCCTCAATGATAATTCCGTCAAATCCGGTTTTCTTCAAATGGCGACCCCAGTGTCCACCGGAGTTAGAGCTTCCCCAGAACCCGGTAAGAGGAGATTTGGTCACGGCACCAAATCTTCCGGAACTGGGAGAAATAGTACCGGTTAACGGGCCGGTCATGATGATTAACTTGTTTTCCGGTCCCAGGGGATCGATGCCCGGTTCCAGCTCATCAAAAAGGTATTTGGTGGCCAGACCGCTTCCCCCCAAAAACATTTCAACATCATCCTGTCGTAAGGGCTCTTCAGAAATTGTTGAATTTGTCAGATTAACCCTTAATATCTTTCCCATGAAACCATTCATTTCAACTCTCCTCTTTAAAATTTAAAGCTATTTTATCAATCAAGTTATTTCAAAATTTTGTTGCTGAATATCTCGCCATTACATCATTATTGATGGCAGAAACGTTGCAACAGCGGGGAAAAAAACGATGACAAGCAATATAAAAATATCTGCGTAAAAGAAAGGAAATATCC
Source organism: Desulfobacterales bacterium (assembly GCA_029939655.1). Taxonomy (GTDB): domain Bacteria; phylum Desulfobacterota; class Desulfobacteria; order Desulfobacterales; family B30-G6; genus B30-G6. The sequence continues at coordinate 1,846 of JAOZSO010000285.1, read as the reverse complement.
CCCGAAATACATCTCCTACAGATACGTTCTCTCGATTGACCACCCCCTGAACGACGAAGACATTCATCCCGACGGGGGGCGTAATAAGCCCCATTTCCGCACAATGCACGGCCAATACGCCAAACCATATCAGGTTAACGTCAAAGGCTATCAGGCACGGAAGGTAAAGCGGAACCGTTAACACAAACATGGCTGTCGCGTCCATGAACATGCCAAGGGGGAAATATGCCAGCAAAATAAGCGCAAGTGCCAGGTTTGGAGAACCGATCCCGGCCAGAAATCCGCTCAGGATCTGGGGCAGCTGACTCATGGCCAGAAAAAGATTAAACACCATGGCGCCCATTATCAGCAGAAAAATCATGGCCGTTACTTTTGTTGTCTGAAGCGAGCACTCTATCAATCCACGGATCGTTAATCTTCTCATGGCAAAGGTCAACACGATAACAGATGCAGCGCCGGCTCCCGCCGCTTCAACCGGTGTGAACAGCCCTAAATAAATCCCCCCGATAACCAGACCGAAAATCGCTACTACGGGCCAGACAATCTTTAGAGATGCCATTTTTTGAGATAATGTGAATTTTTCCGTGCACAAAGGTGCCACACCCGGTTTCAATTTTACCCATATGTAAATCACTGCCATAAAACTCAACAGTGAGATGATTCCCGGCATTATCCCGGCGATGAACAGCTTGCCGATAGATTCTTCCGTCAAAAACCCGTAGATGATGAAACCCAGGCTGGGGGGGATCATAATGCTCATGGTACCCCCGGCTGCAATACTGCCCGTGGCAAGGCTCTTATCATACCCGTAACGTTCCATCTCAGGATAGCAGACCGAACTCATGGTTGCCGCACCGGCAGTGCTCGAACCGGAAAGGGCTGCAAAACCGGCACACCCCACAACCGTAGCCTGTGCCAACCCTCCAGACAAAGTACCGAACCATTTATACGTACAATCGAAGAGATCACTGGCTATACCGCTTTTTGAGACCACAAGCCCCATCAACACAAAAAGCGGTATACATGTAAAAACATACTCTGTACCCCAATAATAAGGGACCCGGGCTATGCTGGCCATTGCCGCGGGATATCCTCCCAGCAGAATTAATCCCACAAAGCCGACAGAAAGAAAGCTGATACCTACAGGCATACCGATTGCCATAAAACCGATAACAACAGCAAAACCTATAATTCCAACCAGAACTGGATCCATCCTTTGCTACCTCCTCTTTAAACTGTTTGTTTTTTATGCCACGATAGCAAAGTTTCAATTAAAAGCAGCAGCAGGGCTGCCGACGTCAAGCAGCACCCCACTGCAAATACAAACCTGAAAGGATATTCCGGGAACCTGAGATATCCCAGTCTGACGTCTGATCTCATAGAGTACAATGCCCGGTCTACCATCTCGACTGACATGATGGCAAACACGACAGCCCCTATACTTAAGGTTATAACATCACAAATCGTCTTAAGACCCCGGCCGAATTTCTGATGAATCAGAGTGACACTGACATGACCTTTCTCATGGGTTGTCAAAGGCAGAGCCATGGAAATCAACACAATCAAAAACATGGAATTAAACTCGTAAGTATCAGGAATAGTTGCATTGAATATATTCCTCAATATCACGTCTCCTGCTACGAGCATCATCATAAAAAGCAAGGGAAAAACCGAACCTTTAAAAACACCCCTTATGATCTTTTCTACAATCTTAATCATATTGTTCATCTCTCTCGCCTTAATTATCTGTCTTAAGAATACATCTCTTCAATTTATAGAAGGGTCACACTTTAATTTTCATAGAGACCCGGCAGCTTCATAATAACCGGCCGTCCCATTTCCTTCA
>JAOZSO010000284.1:0-5044 GCA_029939655.1 Desulfobacterales bacterium | reverse complement strand
GAGCGGTAAGGACCAGGATCGTTCTGTCCGGTGGTTCTTCGAGTACTTTGAGCAGGGAGTTGCCGGCTCCCGGATTTAAGGCATGTGCATCGGATATGACCACGACCCGGTATCTCGCTTCATAGGGTTTCATGGCGAGCATGTGACAGAGGTCACGAATTTGCCCTATCCGGATGTGATCCCTGTCGGGTTGTATTGAGATAACATCAGGGTGGTTTCCGGAGATGATTTTCCTGCACGATTTGCAGCTGCCACATGGCGATGGTGGTCTACCTTCCGTTTCATGATCAATTTCCGTGTCTGAAACCTGCTGGTTCGGGAAGGTGGCTGCCAGGCAGTTGCAGGCCATGGCAAATACGCTTGCGGCTTTCCTTTTTCCGACGCCCTCAATACCTGTAAAGAGCAGCGCGTGGGGGATTTTCCCTTTCTGAATAATACTCGATAGAAGCCTGACAGGTTTTTCCTGATCGACTATGGATTCAAATCCTGGCACAAATCTAATAATCTACCCGCTCTTTGAGCTCTTTACCGGATTTAAAAAAAGGGAGCTTCTTGGGGTTGATTAACACCTTTTCGCCGGTCTTCGGATTTCTGCCCATATAGCTTGTGTAGTTTTTTACGTAGAAACTACACAAACCCCGAATTTCTACACGCTCTCCACGAGCCAAGGCTTCCGCCATATGATCAAAAAACATCTGAACTACTTTGGCAGCTTCAGATTTGGATATATTGGCCTCTTTCTTCAAAGCGGAGATCAGTTCTAGTTTGTTCATACGCCCTCCTTCCCACATTTCCATATCATCACGATATATTGTAGAGAGTCTTAATGATGAATTGGCGAAAAGTCAAGTACAAACTTAATGCTAACAGTCTAAAATGTTGATAAATAATTACTTTCATTGAAAGAGTGCCGTGTCGGCATTTCCGGCAAGCAGGTAGGCTTTGCTATTTTCCCGTCATTTTCGTTGCGGATGATGTGTTCATTTGTGGGCATCAAACCATTGAATCACCCGTGGTAGGGGCGAACCTGTGTGTGCGCCCGCTGCGTGTTCGTCCCTACCACGCGTTTTCCCGGCATTGTTTTCTCTTCCGAAAAAATACCGATATTACCTTCTGATAACCGTTGAATATTCCAACGATTTTTCCGTTTCGGCAGGTACGCCGGCTTTTGTTTTGTTGATGTACGCCACGATTTGTTCCATTTCAGCTTCAATGTTTTTCATGGCAGCACGATGTTCAACAATCTTTTGTTTCTCAATACTATATCGCGTTTGCAAAACTTTTAACTGATCTTGAAATTGCCTGATGGACTCATTTCTCATTTGGTTGTGAATGCGGTCCATCAAATGGGAATGCTTTCCTTCCGGATCTGTTAGAAAATACCACGTTTTGGTTTTATAACTATACCATGCTTCCCCATTGACGTGTTTTCCTTTCAATCTTATACCGGCTTTCCAGATTCTAAAAGCGCCTTCTTCCTTGGGCATTCCATGGATACGAGCCTGTCTGCGCCGCCCATCCTGACATTGAACCATCTTTTTTTCCATGGGTTCTCTCCTACTGGTTGAAAAAAATCCATCTTTAGGTCACAAAATAAGTGTTGGAGATTAGACCAATAGATAGCCTGTCATACCAGCCTACCTGGTCGCTCAGGCAATGATTTCAGGTTGATCAGATTTGGATGAACGGCCACCGTTGTTAAGTGAGCCCATGGCTTTGGTCAATTCCATCAGCACACCCAATCCCTGCCTGGCCTCTTTGCTGGACAAAGCCCCCAGCATTCCAATCGGGCCGACGGGTTTGGCACTCGCCAGATCAATCTGTGATGGCAGATTTGATAACTTCTCCAAAAATTCAATCGATTGCGCATCGCTGAGTTTTTTCGTGAGCCCAAGAAGTGCCACCGCACCGTCACCAATCTGATCGATATCTTCGGCTGTATAAGCGGTAGCCACTTTGGCACGTATGTCCAAAGTTGCATTGATTATTCGCAGCACACCTTTTTGTTCAAGATCATCCAAATAGTTGATCATTTGCGGAACAGCAGACTTGAGCAGGGGCTCGATGGTTGCGACAAGGTCTACGATATTCTCCAATTGTTCCATTGCAAAGATAATGTGTTTGACGCTCCGTAGCGTACGTTTTAGCAGCCCCATCAAATCTTCTAACTGGAAACTTGATTCCACGTCCTCAAGTTCACGGGCAATTAGGCGGAAAGCCTGCCCGCTCAAGGGTATTAGATCTTCACGAAGGTCTTTGATACCATTGGCAGTTTGAGAGATCGGAGTCAGCTGCTTTTCGATACGATCGAGTCGCTCTATAATTAATTCTTCGTTAGTCATGGCTGCCTCCTTTTATCCTGTCACCAAGGCGTGTCGCATTTTACCCGCCATGGTCAATTGATCCTCCAGTGGCAATTCCACACCTTTTAGCATCATGTTCCAATACACCCACTTAAACATCATCTTGCCCCAGTAATTTAAATAACTGTCTCCAAGCAGGCTGAAGGGTCCGAGTCCGGGAAATGGAAATTTGCCGGGCAGCGGCTCGTATTCATAGTTAAAATCAATCAAAAATGCTTTTTCGTATCCAGAGCATATAAAGCATGTGGCATGCCCGTCGAAGGTGGGTTTGGGTTCTTGGCCGTCAATCTCCCGAACAATGTTATTGATAAGGGTCTCTGCCTCATAGTGAGCCACAGCCCCGGCTTTGGAGGCCGGAACATTCGTGGCATCCCCGATAATATATATGTTATCTGCGTTCTTGGCTTTCAGAGTAAAATGTTCTGTTTCGACGAATCGAAGAGGATCTTCCAGACCAGAACCCTTGAGAAATTCAGCACCGAAATTGGGCGGTATGGATATCAGCAGATCATAATCTACCTTATCACCTTTGTGTGATTCGATGGTCTTTTCGTCAGCATTAACCTGAGCAATATCAAAGTTTGGAGTCACTTTGATGTTTTTCTGAATGGCGATGTCACCCAGTATGCTGGATGCGATTGGTTTGGAAAATGCTCCGGCCATAGGGGTGACCAACTCGATTTCTATGTTATTGCGCACGCCCTTTTTGTCAAAAAACCAATCGGCCATAAAAATAAACTCCAGAGGTGCCACCGGGCATTTATAGGGTAGCTCTGCAATGTTGAATACCAATCGTCCTTTGTCGAAATATTTCAGCTTCTCTCGAAGAGCAACGGCGCCTTCCAAGGTGTAAAAATCATGAATGTTGTTATGCCAGTCATCCATCATGCCTTCGATCTCTTCGGGCACGATTGAACAACCCGAAGCAATCACAAGCCAATCGTAAGTATATTTTTCTTTTTTGCCTTCAATTGTGTTGTTTCCTTTGTCTATACCGACTATTTCATCAAAAACAAAATTGACACCGTCGGGGATGAAATCCCGTTTTGGCTTCTGACAATCCGCCGGCGTGTAGATCTCGAAAGGTATAAACAACCATCCGGGCTGGTAATGATGAACTTCATCGTTGTCGATAATAGTGATGTCCCACTGCTTAGGGCTCAATCTTTTACGTAAGTTGTTAGCCACAATTGTACCGCCGGCCCCTGATCCTAAAATGAGAATTTTCTTCATTTTGCCCTCCTGTTACTTTAATTGTTAAGCGTGGATGATGATAGTAATTTTGTTCTAAACAGCAAATCTGATCTTGCTTGTCCAGGACATGGCTGTGAATTACTTGTCGACGGTAAAGTTGTCTTTCATTAAGTCAGCAATGGTTATTGTATCTAATTTTTTTAATAATACATGGGTGGCATCTTCCCATGCCAACCTCAGCTTGCAATCGTCGGACATGGCACAGTTTTGTGGTTTGCTGATGCATTCAACTAATTCACTTTGCCCTTCAAACAATCTTACAACTTGACCCAATGTAATCTTCTCCGGCTTTTCCAATAGCAGGTGTCCGCCCTTGGGTCCGCGAATACTGGTAATAAGATTGGCCTGTTTTAGTGGTCGAATAAGCTGTTCGAGATATTTGACGGAAATATCCTGGCGTTTGGAAATATCGCTGATTTGAACAGGACCCTGGTCGTCATTCCGGGCTAAATCGACTAAAATTCTTGCGCCGTACCTGCTTCGAGTTGATAACTTCATTGGGTTTCGTCTTCCTCGGTTTGGTAAAATTCCACGTAAATGAAAGTGACCCCCTGTATCAGACTTTTTTAATCTATATCATTTTAGTATGGTATAGACATAAACTTTTTTGCTGTCAACAAAAAAAACAAATTATATTGATTCGTTGTAATAATGGAAATTGTGATGAAAGCCAGCACTATCACCATGTCAGCGCAATGCTGACATGGCGGATATTGACTTTATTATTAATACATTGTAGTGCGAATAAGATTTAAGGAGGGTGTTCTGGAAATTAAGGAATCATATCATCGGATTGATAAAATAGTATTATTCACAGCCGTCGGGTTCTGAAAAGCTGTTGTCTCCATTGGAAAAGATCGTGAAATTTGACATGCAAATCCCGTTATATCTGGTTGATGGCATATCAAATGTAACAATTGACAATGCCGCTAATAGAGCAGTATAAGTATTTTTTTTAAGTAAGAGGCCCATGGCTGTATCCATATTTATTTCTTTGGTTTATTATATGAACATCAGATGCATACTAAATAGATGATAATTTTTAAAAGATTGTTTTCTCTTTGTAATAAAGGCCTGAAAAAACTGGCATATCTTATAAGGGAACGCCTAAATATGATAGAAGTGAAAATCCTGTTGCTGGGGCTTGTTCTGGCGGCTCTGACTGGGATTTATTTTCTCTATCTTCTTTTTACAGACCCCGGCCTATACAAGGTGCTGTCTTCAACCGCTATTATCCATATTATGGGCGGAAGAGCCTTGGGAATTGTCACTTGTCTTTCCGCAGACATTTCTCTTTTTTATACGATTTTATACAATTTTTTCCTTGAAGTCGTTATCGTTCTACATGCATACGGCATTGTGGTCCTGGTGATGCGAAACATCATCCAGCCGAAGCTCTTTGACAGTGCTGTCCGACAGGCGGAACT
>JAOZSO010000283.1:0-5054 GCA_029939655.1 Desulfobacterales bacterium | reverse complement strand
TCAAAACCATTGCAGTTTTCATCTATACTATTATTAGGAATATCTTCTGCAAAAAGAACGGGTTCTATTTTGCCATGCTTTACAAGTTTTTGGGGGTTGCGATAAAATTGTCCAAAAGTTCGTTTATATTCCGAAAATTTTTGGCGTTTTATATATGACAAATCTCCTACAGCAGCGAATGAGCTTGCCTCCATCCCTATATACTGCATGTCCTTAATTGAAGGACTTTCTGGCCCCCTGCACATTTTTTCAGGATGAGCATGAGCGTCAATGATAAGGACTCCCTTGAGGATATTTTCATTTTTCAAGGGCTTTAATTGGGAGGATACGCATGAAAAAAGGTTACTAAAAAGTACTGCTGCCGCCAGAGATCCTGTGTAGTTTAAAAATTGACGGCGGTCTATAGCTGAACCATGACATTGAGATGAGGGTTTTGAAAAAGATAACGTATCACCAGAATCTAAAAAAAATCTTTTATCGATGTTATTATCGATTATATTAGTCATGGCTATACTCCATTTCTTTAAAATAGAATTATCGAGAGAATGTATGCTTTTTACAACAATAGACCTGATTGAGGGAATAATAGAATCATGGCAAATTGAGACTTCGTTCAGATGATGAAAAATATACTAATTGCTATCGAATGGGTCAAGGTATTAATCGAATGGGATTTTTGTATGGGATATTGTTACGAAACTGGAGTTGTCAGTGCTGAAAGGATGAAAAACAGACAGTACGTTTATACTGAAGAATAAATCTCTCCGTCCTTCAAAACTGGGGGCTAGCTCCAACTAGTCACCAGGTCTGGGAAACCTGTGATACCATCGTTGCACAGGCAGCAAACCCTATTTTTGGAAAGCTGCAATTTTATGTTATCATCTCCTCCGCAATTGACCCGAAATTGAAAAGACCTCCTATTAGGATTAACGAAAGAAGCCTTCGATTATTGACCATTGCCGAAAAGTGGTGATTACATCATCTTGGACGATACCCCTCAGGTTAAGATTATGTAACAATATCTTTAATGTTGAGTACATTTTCTGTCTATTTGCACATCCCAATATGTTGGGGTTGCCTAATATGGTTATCTGCTGAGATTTTATCCCCATGAGCTGTGTTATATCTGACAGATCACAGCTTCACTCAAACCTGTGATAAGAGAATAGGATCACGATTTCTTGTCAAAAAAATTTACCTGTTTGACTATGTGTTCAATTGCGATTATTGATCAGATGTGAACAATCAAACACCAGTGTAGAATTAATTGCATCATTAAAACGGGAGCCGGGGTCACTCACTATGCCCATTGCATTTCCCTCAAAAAGCCACGGCCAGATTCCGATAGGATTTTTCAACATCGAAACCGACATGCTGCTTATGGACCACTACTTTTTCTTTTCCACGGATTTTTGTGAATGGATCGTTGAGTGGACTGCCAATAAAGATGCCAACCGTGATGAAAAAATGATCTACCTTATTTCACAAAGGGAAATGATCGGCAATTTATCCGGCGCCATTCATGGATACGAATTCACAGGCTTCATCGGGGAGGTCTACAAGTTGTTTCCTTTCCCAGAGAGCCATGCAGGTTTTAAGCAAAAACCCTATAGTTGTATAAACAACATGGCAAAGCTTAGATAACGAGTTGTTATTATATGCAATATCGTAGCGGTAGCGCCATTACCTGGATATTGCCCCCAGGTGAACTCTTCCGTCTTCGCTCTTCGAGCTACGACGGGACAAGAAGGATGGTGTCTTTTTTACCATGTTGTTTACCCTTGCGGGAAAGCCGGAGAACTTCAGATCCTTGCCTGGCACGCCACAGGCGTGGTTGCTGAGGGTTCGAAGTAAAAAACTACGTCTTCACCCTCAGGCGCCTTGGCTCTGAAGCCCTCCGGCTTTTGGTCGCGGTAGGAATGCGAGTTGCCCCGCACCCCCCGCACAGATCCCAGCGAGCGGAACTACCGCACTGGGCTCCTACCTCGGGTAGTAACGTACATGCTCAAGTCAGGATATGAGTGATAAATGCGGGGCCGTGGAAGCCAGCGATTAATGAGTCGGTCCATTCGTTCCCAGTTGAGGCGATGGCGTTGGCTACGACGTAACAGCGTCTTGTGCCATATACGACTCAAATGAAAATAAAATGAATGTAATTTCCGACTATTACCCGGCACACCATAGTATCGATAATGACCGAGCAACACAACACGCAACCATTTTGCCACAACCGGTACAGGGTTATGAAGACGCCGTTTGAGTTCTATTTTAAGCTCCATAAGTTTTGCCCGAATCCTCTTGCCAATGCTATGTCGGAGCACCATGAACTTCCCGTTCTCAGTCTTACCGCATATATGGGTAAAACCGAGAAAATCGAACGTCCCTGGTTTTCCTTTACCCTGGCTTTTACGATTCTGGGCAGCGAACCGGCCGAACTCGATCAGCCGTGTCTTATCCTTATGCAGTTCCAGGTTAAACTTCAGCAAACGTTCCCGAAGATCAGCCAAGAACCTTTCAGCGTCGTTGCGGTTCTGAAAGCCAACCACAAAGTCATCACAATACCTGACGATGATAACATCACCATCGGCATGCTTGGATCTCCATTGGTCAGCCCACAGGTCAAGCACGTAATGCAAGTAGACGTTAGCCAGCAAGGGGCTGATACTTCCTCCTTGTGGTACGCCCTCTTCATTATGTGTCACCGCACCCTCTTCAAGCACGCCCGCGTTGAGCCACTTTTTGATGTGCCTCAAGACGCGCTTGTCCGCAATCCGATGCTCAATGAACTTTTCCAGCCATTCGTGGGAGATGGCATCAAAATAGCCACGAATGTCTGCATCAAGCACCCAGCTCACCTTTCTCGTCATGATTGCCCCATACAGGGCGTTGAGCGCATCATGCGGTTTCCGTCCAGGACGAAAACCATACGAGAAACCGAGAAAGTCGGTCTCGTAGATCGTATTCAATACTTCCACCGTGGCCCGCTGTGCGATTTTATCTTCCAACACAGTCACGCCAAGTGGCCGTTGTCGGCCGTCAGGCTTGGGTATGAACGATCTCCTAACCGGCTTTGCCCGATACGCTCCGCGCTTCAGCCTATCGGCAAGGTCCTGGAGATTTCCTTCCAGATCTTCGCCGTAGTGCCGCCATGTCTCACCGTCCACCCCGGGCGCAGCATTGCGCTTAAGGCCGAAATAAGCCTTTTGAAGGTGTTCAATGTTATAAACATGATGCCAGAGCGTGGTAAACCGCAGCTGTTTATCCCGACTTGCTGCCTGTCGTATCCGTTCCATCGCATTTGGCAAGTTCTCGGAGTCAGTCTTCACAGACGCCCCTTTCCTGGTACCGCGCCCAGAACTTGTTTTGTTGGAACAGATTCCCCTTGGTCAGACCCCTTCCCTCCGCAATCTCCGCCGGCAGGAATCTCACCTGCTTTTGTTCGACTGTTTCTTTGGTACATATGGGCCTGTCCGACTTCCTATGTCTGTTCATCGCTGTCGTGTTCCCTTGGGATTCACAGCGCGGATCGTAGCGCCATCCGCTACGATCAAACACAGGATCTCCCGGTTCCCGTGCGAGAAGCTTCCGTACGTGCACAGGGTCTACGACCACGCGGGGCCGAAACACATCTTGCGATATCGATGTGGCCCATGTTGCCTTCCGAGCGCGTTGACGCCGTCGGCACCCCGGAGCAAACCCCCTTTCGCGGCTCAATACCTGGCCCGAACTTTCCCCTGTCAACGCTTCGCCTGCAGCCTTACGACTGCACACGCATGACTCGGGGTCGATGTGATTCGCTAAATCTTCATCGTATGAAACTTTCATTCACTACTTCCCGCCGGTTTGACCGGCGCACCAACGTTGGGGTTAGCTCATTATTCGGCTGTGTTTTGTAATTTTCTATAGGATATTATACTGCATTGAGTTTGAAACGGTCAAATCATTTTTGGAAGTCACAAAATATGGGATGTCAACTTGCCAGAAAACCAAATATCATTCGCATAACGATATATTGAGACTATTACCAGGTTGACCCTGCTTCAGATATCATCATTTTTCAGCCATGCGTTACCTGCTTGATATAAAAATTCCCGAAAAAATAGCATGAAGCCATCTATACACAGCGTCATAAATATTTGCGTATGAAATTTGGTTGAATATTACAAAATAGCTTGTTTTATATAAATTATGCGCAATTACATTGGACGCTGTGTATAAAAGCCCATCGGGGAGTGAATGAGGGTTGGAGGGGTGGAGGGTCAGAGGGTCAGAGGGTTGGAGGAGATAAGCCCTTGCCCATAAGCAGCCTCCCGGCATCATATAAGAATTTGAAAATGAAGTCTCAACTATCCCAGGATGGAACATACCCTCCTGAGCGTCATGCAGATTCAATCAGGTGAACCTAAGCCCAAAACTATCCATGTCAGGGGCAGTTTGTCTGTAGGGAGATCTTGACAATTTATGTGGGGAATGTTTGAAAAACACGGTGATATTTTTTATTGACAATTATCTCAATATGAGATAGATTCCTTTCATGCACATTATCACCCGAAAGCGCTTACTTGAATTTATCAAAAAACACCCTGATTGTTCTGCCGCGCTTGAATCTTGGTATCGGATCGTTAAACGTACTGATTTTAATTCATTTGCCGAACTTCGACAGACTTTTACAAGTGCTGATAAAGTTAGCAATTTAACGGTTTTTAATATCGGTGGTAATAAGGCCCGTTTGATTGCAGCCATTCACTACAATACTCATAAGATTTATATCCGGCATGTTTTTACCCATAAAGAATATGATCGAGGATCTTGGAGGAAATAATGAATATCCAAATTAAAGAAATTGCAAAAGTTTGGCCGGATATCCAGGCGTTTCAAAGTCTCTCCGTCAGTGTTTGTATAATTCCACTTTTCAAAAATTAACCATGCTTTATCAGCCTAAAGCTATTCGCTGCGGCTGAAGAACCCATTCAAGGATTAATAAAATGGACTACGATAAAGAAAAGGTTGATGAATACACCTTAGCTCTTCTGTATTTGGTCATCTATGAAAGA
>JAOZSO010000282.1:0-5086 GCA_029939655.1 Desulfobacterales bacterium | reverse complement strand
TCAGCCCGACCATGGAAGGGATGGTGATGAAAAAAACCAACCGCATGGCATATCCGAACGTTTCCCCCAAAGCTTTGTTGTCCTGAACAGCGGCTGATCTTGAAAAGCTGGGAAGAACCGCCGTGGCCACAGCAATTGCAAAAATTCCCAGTGGGAACTGAACCAGGCGATCCGCATAATAGAGGTATGAAACGCTTCCATCGGGCAACAGCGACGCCAGCAGTGTGCCGACCAGAATATTGATCTGATAAACAGCCGCCCCAAATACAGCCGGCAGCATCAACTTGCCAATTCGCTTCAGCCCTGGATGAAACAGACTGGCGGCTTCCCAGAACACCATACCCTTGCGCAAGAGAAAAGGGATTTGCAACAACAGCTGTAACAACCCGCCAAGCAACACACCAATGGCCAAACCATAGACAGGCTTTTGGAGGTGTGGTGAAAGGAATAAAACTGCAGTGATCATGGCAAGATTCAGCATGACAGGCGCCAGGGCAGGCGCGGCAAAGTGCCCCAGAGTGTTTAGAATACCCATACAAAGTGCAACCAAACCGATAAAAAATATATAGGGGAACATGAATCGGGTTAAAGTTATGGTCAGTTCCAGTTTTTCAGGCGACGCCATAAACCCCGGGGCCATGATACGGACGATCAGTGGTGTCAGGAGGATGCCGACGACTGCGGCGACTGCCAGGAGGATTGATATGAAGCGTATGGCTGATCTGGCAAATAGAAATGCCATCGATTCTCCATCTTTTGCCAAATATTCCGTAAATATCGGCACAAAGGCGATGGTCAATGATCCTTCTGCAAAGAGTCTTCGCAGTAAATTTGGAATCCTGAAGGCAACAAAAAAGGCATCTGATGCCATACCGGCCCCAAAATACCCGGCAATGACTATATCCCTTAACAGCCCGAAAATACGGCTTAACAGGGTCGCACCGCTCACGACTCCGGCCGCCTTTGTAACCTGTGAGTTCACTTGCCTCCTTGTTACTACAAAATAAATATTGACTTGGGTCTGTGTATTTAATATGTAAATATGTTTATATCATCAATAATGAACCAAAAGGAGTATAAAGCATTGGCAAATCATAAATCCGCACTTAAACGTGCAAAACAGTCCGAAACGAAACGGTTGCGCAATAAAGCGGTAAAAACCAGGGTAAAGCATACTGTGAAGGCTGTTTATCAAGCGACCCAAGGAGAAGCCCCCGAAACTGCTTCAACACATCTGAGGTCCGCAATATCCGTCATCGATAAAGCTGCCAAAAAAGGTGTTATTCATAAAAAAACAGCCGCACGTAAAATATCAAGGCTGTCAAAAATGGTTAACCAGGCTGTCTGAATAATTGATGAACTCATAAAAAGTCAAAGAACGGCTTTTTATGAGTGTTTTAGGTGTTAGGTATTAAGTTTTAAGTCTCTGTTTTAGTGATGTTTTGTTTAAACCTAACACCTAAAACTTAACACTTAAAACTGATGAATTCAAAAATCATCCGTTAGACGATAAAACGATATTTCCGCAATTCTTCCGGCAAGATCCTTTAATGCATTTCGCTTCCTCCGTTCATTGACTTCTTTGTCTCCTGAGACCACCGTATATGTATCGTTCCTGGTGATACCCTTGGCAAACCAGATCCGCTCGTTTCCGGATGTTTTCAATGTCAGATCGATGGTCATGGAAATGCTTCGCTCGAGAGCCGTCAAGGCACCTCTCCTGGCGACGGTTTCGGTCTGGATTCCAACCACCGCACCTGAAAGTATCGCCTCTGCCGCCTCTCTGTCAACCAGAGCAACCCGATACTTTTTAATAAACTCATTTTTCAGTTCACTGGTCATCACGATATCGATACCCGGTTCGGTTGTCTTGTTATCAAGCAGCTGAATAAATAGGCCTTCAATACCCTGGGGCAGCCTCTCACCGCCACTAAACCGGTAGCCACAGGAAGTGAACGGCACAATACAAGCGACGATGATGGTCATCCGGACAACGAACCCGATAGATTCACGAAAACTTTTGCCCGGCTTTAAACCGAACATCCCCAGACCTCCATTGTGAGTGACATGAGTTATTAACCTGGCAACTAAATAGCTCAACGCGTCATGCCGGACTTGATCCGGCATCCAGCGCCTTCCTGGATTCCCGCCTGCGCGGGAATGACAGCTTTAAGGTATTTAATTGCCAGAGTAATAGTACCATCTCAATCCATCATTTGATTTTTTCCCGCTGCACAGCAGCGGGAAAAAATCAAATTTATACAACAATATTAACGAGCTTTTTCTTGACGACAATCACCTTCTTGATGAGCTTGTCTTCCACAAATTTCAATGCACGTTCATCCGACAGGGCTTTCTGCTTGATGGTTTCATCCGATGCATCGCTGGCAACATTGAAGCGGCTCCTGACTTTTCCGTTTACCTGAACCACAATTAGCAGGTCATCCTTCACCAGCGCATCTTCACGGTATTCCGGCCAGGGTGTCAGCAGGACACTCTCGGCATGTCCCATTTCAGCCCAGACCTCTTCGGAAAAATGTGGAACGATAGGCGCCAACAGAACCACCGCTGTTTCGATGGCAAACCGTGCCACACCCGGCCATTCTGGTGCGGATGACGCCTCATCGGTACCGTAAAGAACATTCACCAGTTCCATGACCGCACTGATGGCCGTGTTAAAATGAAAACGGTTTTCAATATCCCTGGTGACACGCTGAATGGTTTCGTGGGTCTTCCTGTAGAGATCCTTGATATCACCAGAAAGATGATCCAGGCTCCCCGCGTAAGGTGCAGTATCCTTGACGGTGGTCATGTGCTTCGCGGCAAATCGCCATACCCGGTTCAGAAACCTGAAACCACCTTCCACTCCTTGCTCGCTCCACTCCAGGTCGCGTTCCGGAGGAGCGGCAAAAAGACAGAAAAGCCGGGTTGTGTCCGCACCGTATTTGTTCAACAGAATATTCGGATCGATGACATTTTTTTTTGATTTGGACATTTTCTCGACCCGTCCAATAGTGACCGCTTTTTCACACCGGGTGCAAACGTCCGCCCCGTTGTCCACATGCTCAACCTCTTCAGGCAACAAAAATCCATGCTCCGGGCACACTGCCGTCTCTTTACAAACCATGCCTTGTGTCAACAAACAGGTAAAGGGTTCTTTGTATGTAACAAGCCCCATATCCTTCAAGACACGTGTATAGAACCGCGAATAAAGCAAGTGCAAAATAGCATGCTCCACCCCCCCGATATACTGATCCACCGGCATCCAATAATCAACGGCCTCTTTGTCAAACATGCCCTCATGATAGTGGGGACTGCAGTATCGTTCGAAATACCAGGAAGATTCGACGAAAGTGTCCATGGTATCTGTTTCACGACGCGCTTCATGATCGCCGCACTTAGGACATTTCGTACGGGCAAATGGTTCCAGTCCCGGGAGAGGAGACCGCCCACCCTCCAGAAGGTTCGCATCTTCAGGCAGGACAATCGGAAGATCCGCCTCTGCTACCGGCACAATACCGCAGATCTTGCAATGCACCATGGGAATTGGGGCGCCCCAATATCGCTGTCTGGAAATACCCCAATCCCGAAGCCTGTAGCTGACGGTTCTTTTCCCAATCTGGTTGACCTCTAGATAGTTGGCGATAGCTTCCTGGGCCTGAGCGTTGTCCATCCCGTTGAAATCCCCGGAATTAACCATATTGCCTGGGCCGGTATAAGCTTCTGCCATGGTTGCGCCATTGAGATTCTGTTCATCAGCCGCCACAACAACGGTGATATCGAGTCCGTACTTTCGCGCAAAGTCAAAATCTCTTTGATCATGCGCCGGGACGCACATAACTGCTCCAGTCCCGTACTCCATAAGTGCAAAATTGGCCGTAAATATCGGTAATCTCGCGCCACTCAAGGGGTTAATACAATGCGCACCGATAAAGACCCCCTCTTTTTCAAACTTTTCGACGGTTTTGGCAGACCGGTCCTGCATGGACATGCGTTCCACAAACGTTTGAACACTCGCCTCCTCTGATGTCCCCCTGGAAAGTGTCAGGACAAGTGGATGCTCCGGTGCCAGGCACATGAAGGTTGCCCCGAAAACGGTATCCTGACGGGTGGTGAAGACGGAAATGGTCTGCGGCCGGCCTCCGGCAGGGTCATCGATCAAAAACTCGATTTCTGCGCCAACGCTCTTACCGATCCAGTTTTTCTGCATGGTCGTGACCTTGTCGGGCCAACCCGGCAGTTTGTCGCTGTGAACAAGCAGGTCTTCCGCATAGTCGGTGATCTTGAAAAACCATTGCGAAAGATTTTTCTGACGAACCGGTTTTCCGCATCGCCAGCACATACCGGCCTCCACCTGTTCGTTGGCCAGGACTGTCTGGCAGGGCTCACACCAGTTGACAAATGATTCTTTCCGGTAGGCCAATCCCTTCTCGTACATTTTCAAAAACAGCCACTGTTCCCACCGGTAGTAGTCAGGCTTGCAGGTTGCCAGTTCCCTTCCCCAGTCATAAGAAAAGCCGATTCGCTTAAGCTGGGTACGCATGTTGTCGATATTCTGATAGGTCCATGTGGCCGGGTGGCTGTTATGGGCAATGGCAGCGTTTTCAGCCGGCATCCCAAAAGCATCCCAACCCATGGGATGCAGCACATTGAAAACGCGCATTCTCTTATACCGGGCAACCACATCGCCTATGGTATAGTTTCGGACATGGCCCATATGGATATTACCGGACGGGTAGGGAAACATCTCCAGCAGGTAATATTTTTCTTTTTCCGGGTCTGCATAAGCTTTAAAAAGTCCGCTGCGTTCCCACATGTCCTGCCATTTGGATTCTATAGACTTTGGATCGTATTTATTTTGCATCATGTTGTTCCTCATGCCACAATATCTCCTAAATATCAAGATACATCTCCCTACACGGGGTAGTAGATATCCGGGTCCAAAGGGCCCGGCACTGGGTTGCCCCTATAAGAGGCTTTATCACCAAGTATATGAACCAAAGAATTCAGAAATCAGAATTTCGTAAAGCGCTAAATTGTTTTAATGCTGGAGAACGAATGAACATCGAACATCGAACGTCCAACA
>JAOZSO010000023.1:0-18188 GCA_029939655.1 Desulfobacterales bacterium | reverse complement strand
TCGAGCTACGACGTGACAAGTCCGACTTCGCTCTCAGGCGCCTTGACTCTGAAGCTCTCCGGCTTTTGCAACACTGGGGTATAAAATTTTCACGGCAATTGATTTAAAGCGGCTCTGCCGCGTCAGATAAAAGCGCGAAGCGATTTTATGATTCGATTAGAAAACCTACAAAAAAGCTTTGCCGGACAAAAACTTTTTGATGGAGCCAGTTTTAAGATTGGTGCCAGAGAACGGGTTGGTCTGGTGGGTAGAAACGGCCATGGGAAAACGACTCTCTTTCGAATGATTATGGGGGAAGAATCCTGCGATGAAGGTGTCATAACGATCCCTAAAAATTATAGAATTGGGATTGTGCGGCAGTCGTTGGCTTTCACGAAGAGTACGGTTCTGGAAGAGGGGATGAACGGACTGCCTGCCGACAGAAAACATCACCATTGGGAAGTGGAGAAGATTCTGGCAGGACTGGGGTATTCTCAAAGCGATATGCAGCGTCACCCCGGGGAATTTTCCGGTGGATTCCAGGTACGTCTCAATTTGGCCAAGGTCATTGTCTCCGAACCCGATCTTCTGTTACTCGATGAGCCTACAAACTATCTGGATATCACCTCCATACGCTGGATTGAGAAATACCTCGTTAAATGGCCCCACGAAATCATGCTCATAACCCATGACCGAGGATTTATGGACAAAGTGGTGACCCATGTCCTGGGAATTCATCGAAAAAAGATTCGGAAAATTTCCGGCAGTACGGAGAAGTATTATACCCAGATAGCACAGGATGAAGAAGTATATGAGAAAACACGCCAAAATGATGAGCGTCGTAAAAAGGAGATCAATCAATTCATATCGCGTTTCAGAGCGAAAGCACGGCTTGCAAATATGGTTCAGTCGAGAATAAAAACCATCGAAAAAATGGATAAAAAGGATAAGCTCGATCAGTTGAAAACCCTGGATTTTTCGTTCCGCAGTAAACCTTTCCGGGGGAAACATGTACTGCGTGCTGAACATCAGTTTTTTTCGTACGATCCAAAAGTCCCTTTGATAAAAGATCTGAGTTTTTCCGTGAATGCAGGCGATCGCATTTGTATTGTTGGGAAGAACGGCAAGGGGAAAACAACCTTGTTGAAAATCCTGGCAGGGGTTCTAGAACCGGATGCAGGAAGCCTCGTCTACAATCCGAATATCGACATCGGACTCTTTGAACAGACCAATGTTCAATCTCTCATTGCAACACGAACAGTTGAAGAAGAAATCGGTTATGCCCATGAAGATGTCGATCGCCAGAGAGGTCGAGATATTTGCGGCGCCATGATGTTCGAAGGCGATGCCGCACTCAAAAAAATTGGTGTCCTGTCCGGCGGAGAGAAGAGCCGGGTTCTTCTGGGAAAAATTCTGGCCGTTCCCGTGAATCTGCTACTCCTGGATGAGCCTACCAACCACCTGGATATGGACTCATGCGATGCGTTGCTCACAGCATTGGACAGTTTTGAGGGGACGGTGATTATTGTAACACACAATGAAATGTTCCTTCATGCCCTTGCGGACAGACTTGTTGTATTTCAAAACGAACAGATACACCTCTTTGAAGGAAGTTATCAACAATTTCTCGATAAAGAGGGGTGGAGCGATGAAGCCGATGAGAAAAGAGATATGGCGGGAACACCGGAGGACATGTCAGTTTCTGCGAAACTGACAAAGAAAGAAATACGCCAAATGCGGTCTGAGATCGTTGTGGAGAAAAGTCGAAGAATAAAGCCACTTGAGAAGCGAATAAAGAAGGCAGAGGAGGACATTGACATTCAAGAAAAAACCGTTGATGTTCTCAATGAAGCAATGATCAATGCCTCACAGTCGAGCGACGGCAGAAAAATCGCTGAGATATCTCAGAAGATTCATAAAGGTCGGGGCAAAATTGAGAGTCTTTTTACCGAGATGGAACAACTCTATCATGATAAAGAACAGGCTGAATCCTATTTTAATAAAAAATTGCAAGAAATAGAGGGTTAAGGGAGAAATTACTATGAATGGATTGACAATAAGATGGCTGACATTGACAGCGGCGATAATCGTTGCGTCTTATATGATCGACGGTATCCAGGTGGGAGGTGTTTTCTCGGCCGTTTTTGCAGCAGCAGCTCTGGGAATTCTTAATGCATTCTTTCGCCCAATCGCCCTGATACTGACGCTGCCTGTCAATATTTTAAGTCTGGGATTATTTACATTCGTCATCAATGCCATTATGCTTAAACTAGCTTCCGGCATCATACCGGGTTTTGATGTTCACGGCTTTTGGGCATCGGTCTGGGGAGCGTTTCTCATCAGTATCATCAGCTGGTTGCTTAATTCTTTTATTGGCGGACGGGGAACCGTGGAGTACATCGATTTAAAGCACAAAGGTGGAAATCGATGGGAATGAGGTTCACTTTTTTTTCTTGCATCGAACCATCTTATAGGTTAACTACAGTAGAAATGTTCTCAGCTAAAAGTCTATGTGTTAAGGTTAATCGCTCAACTTAGGTAATTGATAGGTGGTTGAATATTGTGCTTTTGTCACCCTTAACAAGGAGGTAAACGGGCATGAAGAAACTCGCTGATGATCTAAAATTCGTTAACAAAGAGATCAATGCACTATCCAAGAAACTCGAGCAGTTGTCTAAAAAAGCAGCCAAGCTCATGAAAGCAGCTGGTAATAAAGTAAAGACCAAGGCAGCACCTAAGAAGAAGGCTGTAAAAAAGCAAAGGCCACTCCAGTAAAGGCAGCGCCTAAGAAAAAAGTCGCAAAAAAAATAAAGGCTGCTCCAGCAAAGAAAACGGTTAAGAAGAAAGTTGCAAAAAAAACCGCTGCACCCAAAAAACCTGCCGGAAAACCATCGGCAACACCTACCAGTAAAGTTCTCACCCTCATGAAGCGCTATAAAAAGGGAATCGCCATTTCCAAACTAAAAGAACGGTCGGGCCTCAACGATAAGCAGATCAGTAACATTCTTCACAGGGCGAGCAAAGAAGGGAAGATAAAGAGGGTCGCCAGAGGTGTCTACCAGTTGGCATAACTCATAGTTGCATAAACAACATGGCAAAGTTCTGAAGCCCTCCGGTTTTTGGCAACGTTGGGCATAACCCTTGGATTTCATGAAACTCGCGCTGTCACTCTTAGCTCTAATCTATTTTTTATTGCCCTATGATTTCTTTCCCGATTTTGTTCTCGGATGGGGGTGGATAGACGATCTTGTCATTTTCTATTTTCTGTGGCGGTTTTTCTACAGAGGTAAAGGAAGGTTATTTCGTCAGCCACAAGGGGTAGGGCAATCCAATAAAGGTACCGACAGGAAAGGGTCACCGACTGCCGGCAGTAACAAGTTACGTGATCCCTATGATGTGCTACAAATCCCCAGAGAGGCATCACAGGAAGAGATAAAGGCAGCATACAAGCACCTTGCCGGGAAGTACCACCCTGACAAGGTGCTTCATCTGGGTGAAGAGTTTCAGTCCTTGGCAGAAGAGCGTTTCAAGGAGATTCAAGAAGCCTATCAGGAGTTGGCTGTCAAGGACAGGAAGGATCGTTGTTGAGTTTATTGCGTTTGTTGGGTTCGTTGGGTTGTTTGGGTGGTACTATTTGCGATCAGCAACTCAATAAACACAAAGAACCCAACGAACAGATCGTCCCTTAACCTCTTTCATGAATTGCCCAGGCTAAACCAGTCCCTGATCCAGCATTGCATCCACAATCTTGACAAAACCCGCGATATTGGCCCCGTTCACATAATTGCCGGGCGTACCGTATTGCTCTGCGGTTTCCTGACAGGTTTTATGTATGTTCGTCATAATTGTTTTAAGACGGTTGTCCACTTCTTCACGGCTCCAGGAAAGCCGCATGCTGTTTTGTGACATTTCAAGCCCGGACACTGATACCCCGCCGGCATTTGCCGCTTTTCCCGGACCATAGAGAAGATTGTTTGCAAGAAATATTTCAATACCCTCTGGAACCGTTGGCATATTGGCACCCTCACAGACCAGGAGTACCCCGTTATTGACCAGATTCTGGGCATCTTTTTCGTTTATTTCATTCTGGGTTGCGCTAGGAAAAGCACAATCGGCTTTATGGTCCCAGAGGGGATTGTAGTCGAGGGATGGATCCACAGGGATGTATTCTGCTGATGGGTATTTTTCAATATACTCCTTGACACGCCCCCGCTTGACATTTTTCAGCAGCGTCAAAAAAGCCAGCTTTTTCCTGTCGAGGCCCTCTGCATCATAGATGTAGCCGGAGGAATCAGAGCAGGTCGTGACTTTGCCTCCCAGATCGAGGATTTTCTCTATGGTGTACTGGGCGACATTGCCGGAACCTGAAACCAGGCAATCTTTGTCTTCCAGGGTATCCTGCTTTGTTGCAAGCATTTCAGATGCAAAGTAAACCGATCCATAGCCGGTGGCTTCAGGTCGAATAAGGCTTCCTCCCCAGTTGAGACCTTTTCCGGTCAATACCCCCGTAAATTCATTGCGGAGTTTTTTATACATGCCGAACAGATACCCTATTTCTCTGGCACCCACACCGATGTCACCTGCAGGAACGTCGGTATTGGGACCGATGTGGCGGGACAGTTCGCACATAAAGCTTTGGCAAAAGCGCATGATTTCATTATCCGACTTGCCTTTAGGATCAAAATCCGAGCCGCCCTTACCCCCTCCCATGGGAAGTGTGGTCAGGGCGTTTTTAAACACCTGCTCAAAGGCCAGAAATTTCAATATGCCGAGATTGACTGACGGATGGAACCGCAAACCCCCTTTGTAGGGTCCGATGGCACTGTTCATTTCAATCCGAAAGCCCCTGTTAACGTGGATACCGCTCCTGTCGTCCATCCAGGGAACACGGAAAATAATGACCCGTTCCGGTTCTACGAGTCTCTCCAGAATCCTGGCTTCCCGGTACTCGGGGTTTCTGTCGAGAACCGGTTTGACCGATTCCATGACTTCGGTTACTGCCTGGTGAAATTCACTTTCATTCGGATCTCTCGACTTTACAATCTCGATGATGTCAGACATGGTGCCTCCTAGGATTTTATTATTACTGTAGTGTTCGTTCCAGTGTAAAAACAAATATTTGGTGACATGAATTTCTCTGCTGAAAACATTTATAAAATCAGCTGTTGGCTCTTAGCTCTTAGCGTTTAGCCCGGCTACCAGCTAAGAGCTAAGCATTTAGCCCGGCTAAGAGCTAATTGCCAAGAGCTAAGAGCCGATATTTATCTCATCATCACACATCGCGAGGTCCGGCCGTCGACCTTGATGGTGATCGGTTTATCCAGGGCTACATAACGCACATGCGCTGATTCTTTTTTTGCCGGTAGTGATGTCAGCCAATCCCCTTTAAAAAAACCACCATCCTTTTCTGAAACGGAAATGTAGTTGATTCCCATGGTGGTGATGTTGTGAAAAAAATGAGATCCCTGAGAAGGCTCTGCATTCAAGCGCGCCGATTCTGTCTCGGTAATGATGTCCACATTGCAGATGTCGGCCCAATCAACGGGGATTCCCAGCCAGCGGTCCGCAGAACCCCACCTTCCGGGTCCGATCAAGAGGTACTTTCGGTCTTTCCGGGCTAAATATTTGTTCATTTCACCTATCTCACGGGCAATCTCGATGGTTTTGGCCGGATCAAATGTATCCGGTTTGACGTATATGATATCTGTGATGTTGCCCTTATGGGCATTGCCGAGAGCATTGGACGAATAACAAAAAGCTTTTTCGATCTCTTCATTGCTGATATCGACCACTTCCAGATCTGCCCTGGCGGTCATTGGTCTGAGCTGCAGCAGAGCAAATGTGGGTTGAGTGTCCTGATTTTGGCTGAGGTTGACCGAAAACTCGAGTTCCACGGGACACCCCATGCCTTTTTGGCCGATGGTTAAAAATTCATTGAGAATATCCGGAAGCGGAAAGGAATTATATTTCAGAATCTGAGAAAATGTAATGACGCGATGCCCCGGTACATGGGAGGTGTCTCTGATTCGATGCTCATTCGGGATGTAGGTGCTGGAAAGGAATGAAACCGGGTATTCCTTTTCAGCATCGGATATCTCTCGTTTGTCCAAATGGGATGTGTCGTTGATACTGAGCATGGAGCATGTCTTTTCCAGTTTCAAGGAATAGAAGTAGCGCTGGGAATTCTCAAGGATGTCTTCCACAGTGGAACGCTGTGGCAATAGCTGTGGATATTTGGGAGAAAAACGAAGTGTTTTTTCTCCCTCAACCACCATTTTTCCAAGCCCCAGGGCAATAGTGGCAATGCCTTCTTCCGGTTTCATATGTGAAAACGGGTAATAATTGTGGGATTGTGCAACGCCTGAGACAGCAGGATAAAAATGTTCGCCATAGGTATCTCCCACCATGCTCTGGATGATGACGGCCATTTTTTCTTCCTCGGTCCGGTGTCCCACCCGCTGTGAAAATGATTTGGGTCCTTTAAAGTAGGTAGACGCATAAATGAGCTTGATGGCATTGATGACATGTTCGGTTCTTTGGACGTAACTCGGGCAGTCATTGGGGAGCATATAAGTGCGATAGAGGCCGGCGTAAGCGCGGAACTGTGCATCCTCCAAAAGACTCGAAGAACGAACGGCGATGGGGTAGTGAATGTCATGCAGGTAAGCCTCCAGATCATCCCTGATCCATTTTGGGAATTTGGCTTGCAGGAATTTCTGGGCGATTTCTTCGTCCGGCATATCCGTATCAGCAATTTTTAACAAATGGTTGTCATGGATGAAAGTCTCGAATCCATCTGTTGTGATAACCAATGAATTGGGAATGATGATGTTGACATCGCTGAATTCCTGCATCATTTCCGAATGGTGGCGGAGCAGGTCCGATGCAAAGGCCAACCCTCTTGCTTTGCCGCCCACAGAGCCATTACCGATTTTAAAAAATTCCGTATCAGGATCAAAATCGTGCGCATCAAAATTGACGATAACGCCTTTTTGCCTGCGGCGGCGACGCACATGAATGTTGGAAACTAGAAACTTCCGCATCTCGTAGGGGTCGTATGAAAAATCTTCTGCGCTTGCAGGGCGCAGTTTCGATGCCAGTATGGTTTCGGTGCGCGCAAACAGCCATCGTGAAAAATCGTTCCGGTTGGCATGGAATGTCAAGGACTCGATGGGGATTTTATTCATTTCATATTCCAATGTCCTCAGATTGGTGGCACGGGAGATCTCCTTGCCGTCCGGCATTCTGAAAACGAAATCGCCAAATCCAAGGTGATCCATGAAGAACGCATGGACATCGGCATGCAGCGTAAGTGAATTCTTGTCTACAAAATAGGAGGGGATCAATGTGGCTTTGTCGGCATTGGATGGTTCCGAACTCATTAGCAACAAGGGGATATCCCACCGATCAGTCTTGATTTTTTTCAGAAGTTCGATCCCGGAGTCGGGACATGGTTTTCCGCTTTTTGGAAAACGCACATCGGAAATAACACCCAATATATACGGCTTATATTTTTCATATATATTGACAGCATCCTCATAGTTGTCTGCGATGAGGATTTTGGGTCTGGCGCGCATGGTCAGGAGCCTGTGTTCCTCATTGAGACCTTCTTCCATGACGGCCTGCGTCTGACTGACCAATTCCCGGTAAAAGATGGGCAGCAGAGAGGAAAGGTACTGGGGCGAGTCTTCCACAAACAGGAGTACCCGGATGCCTGCGGAGCTTGTATCGTAATCCACATTCAACCGATCTTCAGCACCTTTGATAAGGGCCACGAGTATGTCTGTGTTGCCGGACCAGATAAAAGCACGGTCAATCCCTGCGGGTTTTGTGTGACCGGGATAGAAATTGGCCGAGGTAACAGCACTATGGGCAAAGAGGATAACCGGCAGATCAGGGTTCTTTTTTTTGACCCTTGTACCCAATGAGACACAGTCCATGTCCACGACACTGGGCATGGTGATAACCATGTCGAAATTTTTATCTTCAAGCGCTTTCAGCGCTTCTTCAACAGAGGATACCCAGGTAAGCCTGGGAGGATTACTCAAGTTGAGGCCACGATACTCATGGATAAGTCTTTCCGAGAGACGTACATCCTCTTCCATGATCCAGGCATCGTAAGGCGTCGAAACGAGGAGGATCTCCCGAATTTTCTTGGCCATCAGTTCATGAAAAATCTTGAACCGGGGGTCGTAATCCTTTGGTAGATTATCGATGGCAAGGGTCATACTATAACACCTATAAAAGATACGGGTGAACCCGAATCTTTTATTCAGAATTCGGAACTCGTGGATACGGAGACACCGGTTTTGTCAGCTTCCTGATCCCCGATTTCGAGGGCTTTGTCCAGTATTGACAGTGCCTCGTCGACTTGCTCCTCTGTAATAATGAGGGGGGGCGCGATGGTCAGGGTATCGTACCAGGGGACTACGTACAGGCCATTTTTCATGGCATCGCCGGAGATTTTTGCCGTCATGAGTGCTTTGCCGCTCAGTTTGTCGGCTTTGACGTCGAAGGCCTCTCTGGTTTCTCTGTTTTTGACGATTTCGAGCCCCCAGAAATGACCTATTCCCCGGACATCGCCTACGCAGGCGTGTTTTTCGGCAAGGTCGAAGAGTCTTTCCTTCAGGTATTTGGACACTTTTTGGAGCAAACCGGAATTAATCAGTTTGCGGTATTCTTCCACAGCCGGCTTGACCGCAGACAGGGAGAGTGCGTGAAAAGCGTATGTGTGACCGTGGCAGAAGAATTCATCTTCGAAGAAGTCTGCTACATCTTTGTTCGTAGCGGTAATGCCCAGAGGTGTGTAGGCGGATGTGCACCCTTTTGCAGTGGTCATTATGTCCGGAAGAACATCCCAGTTCTGCATGGCAAACGGTGTCCCGGTTCTGTACCAGCCTGTCATGACTTCGTCTGCAATGAGGAGCACGTGGTTTTCATCACAGATTTTCCGTAAAATGGGGAAATACTCGGGTGGCGGCACGAGTCGGCCGTTGGTGCCCACAATTGGCTCGACGATTACCGCAGCGACATTGCCCTCTTCCTTGATCATGTAGTCGAGGTAACGAGCACACTGAACCTTGCAATCCGGATAGGTCTGGCCGAACGGACATCTGTAACAGTAGCAGTCCGGCGCAAAACAGACGCCGTCCACCGTGTACCTTACCTTTTCCACGGGCCATCTTCGGAAGTCACCGGTAAAGGCCATGCCTGCAGAGGTTGCCCCATGATAGGAATGATACCGCGAAATAACCTTGAAGGCCGGCGCCTTGGACTGGCGCGTCATTACGAGCGCACCCTCGTTGGCTTCGGTACCGCTGGTTGAAAAGAAAAACCTGTCCAAACCTTTGGGCAGGAACGACTGAAGAGCTTCCACTGCTTCCAGTGCTACTTCCGTTGTAAATCCGGGAGCGATATAGGGTAGCTTTTCAGCCTGTTTCTGGATGGCCTTGATGATGGCTTTGTTCTTATGGCCTAGATTTGAACACATGAGTTGTGAAGAAAAATCCAGGTAGCGTTTGCCGTTGCTGTCGTAGAAATAGACGCCTTCAGCATCTTTGATCAGCAAGGGCGCTTGCCAGTTTTTTTGCCAGTTCCATGTCCCGAACGTGTGGGCGGCCATTTCTTTTATCCTGGTTTCTATCTCACTCATGGGTTTGATCCTCCTTTTATAAGGTATCCAGTTTTTTCAGATGTGTTGTATGTTTTTTCCCGATTATTTTCAATGCACGGGAAACCTCGGACAGCGCCTTAATTTTTACGGAAGCCTCAGTGTAGTATCTCTCAATCCTTTTTTCAAGATATCTCGCTGCTTCAAGGATTTCTGCACTGGTTTTGGCTTCTGCAGGATCGACTTCTTCACAAAAGGGTGCGCGGGTAAAATCCTTGATGGGCTCCAAGATCATTTCCGTTACATTTTCACGGCGGGTACGCTGCACATTTTTAATGTTTTTGCGGGTATCTTTTAGGAATTGATCAAACAGGTCCTTGTGTTCTGCAAATACCGGGTTTGCAGCTGCGGCAATATAGAATGCCTCAGCCTGCTTTTCCAACTCCTCTGCAAAACTTAAAATACTTCCAAAGTTGATCAGTGGCATTTCCATCTCCTTTACAAGGGCCGCACGGCATGGCCGTGTGGCCCCTTGTCATTTTTCAAGATCAGTTTAAGTGGTTCTTAGAACCAACGCTCAATGACGACTTTGGTGTCGGTAAAGAAATTAAAAATTTCCTGGCCGTGCCCCTTGGTGTCACCGAACATGGAATTGCCGGCTCCGCCGAACGGGAAAAAACTCATGGGGGCGGCAATGCCGATGTTGACGCCAATCATGCTCGGTTTGACCCGGTATTTGAATTCACGTGCGGTAGCACCGCTTTGGGTGTAAATACAGGATGCATTGGCATAGTTACGGGTGTTGATCAGCTCGATGACATCATCAAGATTCTTGGCGCGAACCATGCTCACGACAGGGCCGAAGATTTCTTCACTGGCGATGGTCATGTCCGGCGTTACGTTGTCAAACAGGGTTGGGCCGACAAAAAAGCCGTTGGGATATCCTTCGACCTCGTAATTGCGACCATCGAGAACGAGATCGGCGCCTTCTTCAATACCTTTTTCGATGTAGCCCAGAACCCGCTGCTTGTGGGCGGCGCTGATGACCGGCCCCATGAAGGTCTGTTCGTCCAGACCGTAGCCCACTTTGATGTCTTTGACAGCGGCGACAAACTTTTCTTTGAGCTCGTCCGCGATGTCGCCAACAGGAACCAGTACGGAACCCGAGAGACAGCGCTGACCGGCACAGCCGTAAAAGGATGTGGTCAGGGACGGCATGCCCTGATCCAGGTTGGCATCCGGCATGATGGCGACGATATTCTTGGCCCCACCGAGTGCCTGTACGCGTTTGCCGGTTTCACCACAGCGCTGGTAGATATATTTAGCCGTGGGGGATGAACCGACAAATGAAATGCCTTCGATGTCCGGATGATCCAAGAGGCCGTTGACCACGTCATGAGCACCGTTGACCAGGTTGACAACGCCCTCCGGAAAACCGACTTCTTCCATGACTTCGAAGATTTTAGCCTGGGTCATGGGTACCTGTTCAGATGGTTTCACAATATAGGTGTTCCCGCTGACAAGTGCGTAGGGCAGGAACCACCAGGCGACCATGGCGGGAAAATTGTAAGGAACGATAGCCGCAAAAACGCCCATGGGCTGGCGGTGCCCGTAACAGTCGATGTTTTTGGCGATATCTTCCAGGGTGTACCCGCACATCAATGTCGTAACTCCGGTGGCGTGCTCGACATTTTCGATCATACGGCGGACTTCGCCCCGGGATTCATCGATGGCTTTGCCTTGTTCAATGGTCAGCACTTCCG
Source organism: Desulfobacterales bacterium (assembly GCA_029939655.1). Classification (GTDB taxonomy): domain Bacteria; phylum Desulfobacterota; class Desulfobacteria; order Desulfobacterales; family B30-G6; genus B30-G6. The sequence goes on along the minus strand of JAOZSO010000023.1, from coordinate 6,836 downwards.
CGATTTCTTCAAAGTTTTCTTCGAAGGCATCCTTGAGCCGGAACAGGTAGCGGGCCCTTGACAAAGGAGGCGTGGCTCTCCATTCATCGTAAGCTTCTTTGGCCGCCTTCACTGCAGCATCCACATCTTCTTTTGTCCCGTAGGGTACCTGGGCGATTTTTTCGCCTTTGGCCGGGTCCCACACATCACCGAAAGTAGAGGTGTTCGAATCCACCCATTCGCCGTTAATGTAATTTTTCATTATTGGTAATGTCATGCTGGTTCTCCTTTTTCCTGTGTTTAATCCAAAGTTATTATTCCTGTTTAAAACAAACCTGCCACAGATCGATATCCTCCTTCAGTTTAGCCAGATGATCTTCAACCTCGTGTACATGCCGGTACATCTCGGCTGAGGCTTTGTCCGTATCCTTGTTGCAGATGGCCTCGTATATTTTGTCGTGGGCATCCAGAACGGATTTAGAAAAGACCAGATCGGGCTTGAGAACCTTTTTGAAATCCTCCAGCAGGTTTTCCACAAAATCAAGAATGAGAATCAAAATGGGGTTGTCTGTTGTTTGGGCGATGACCCGGTGAAAATTGATTTCATTATGGCTCATTTCCTGTAGAGATTTTTTGTTCAGGTTGTCCCGGGCCGTGTCGTTGAGTTCTCCCAGCTTTTGGAGATTTTCCTTGGAGATGTGTTGAGCCGCTTTGAAAGCTGCATGTGGTTCAATCAGTTTGCGCAGTTCCGAGAGGTTTCCGATGGTCAGATCTTTGAAATAGAGAAAATTGGCCAGACTCTGTTTGGTGACTTCGATGTCCACCTCGATGATATGGGCGCCTCCGCCGATACCTTTGCGGACATCGATCAGCCCCATGTGCTCCAGGGCCCTCAAAGATTCCCTGAGGGTCTGCTTGCTGACCCCGAACTGCTCCGTCAGTTCTTTTTCAGGGGGCAGTACGTCACCGGGCTTCAGCTTACCCGCCAGGATGGCCGTTCTGATCTGGTCGATAATCTTCTGCGTAATCGTGCTGGTTCGAGCGGTCTTAAACATAACACCTCAATTGGTTCTTGAATTTAAAACGGCTGCTTGCCCGGCCATTTTCCCGCTGAATATGCTATGAATTGGAACTTGTCAATAAAATAAAAAATATTTGTTTTTGAGAAATATTATAAATATTATAAATATTATGTTATTTAGATATAGCCGATTGAATTTATTCATACCTGAACTGAACTTGAGGGTTTTTTCAATAGATTATTCTCGATGGCACTGATCCACTGGGGCGGGTAGGGAACTTTGAAGGCAGCACTGTCCCGCTTGTCGTTTTCATTGATGAAATCGATTTTTACGACCGACTGGTGCAGATTAACGCCTTTTATACTGTTGTCAGGGTACACATGAGCGATGCTTTTACCTGGGATGCTCAGCTCCAGACCGGCGGTGCGGCTGCGGTAAAAGAGTCGGTCCGGCAGTAGCAGGAGAAATCCGCTGCTCCTGCTCGGCTTTCCCGGTTCGCTGTCTCTTCCAAAATAGTTGACACCAAAGCTCATGGCCAGGACTTTCTGACCGCTGAAACGTTTTTCGATCCATTTCCTGTCCTGCCGGCGAATAAAGACGATATAGGCGATGATTCCGAAAAAAATGAGTGCAATGATCATCCATTGCTGGTTTGCATAAAGTCCGGTCATTGATTAGCTCTTGGCTCTTGGATGTTAGCTCTTAGCCAGCTTATAGCTAATAGCTCAATATCACTAACTTAAGGTGAATTCCAGTTTTTAATAACGTAGCGCAGGTCTTTAGATCTGCAAAAAAGGACTACCGGCAGAGCTGAAGCTCTGCGCTACATCATTAAGTTAACAGTGTTGGCTTATAGCCTACAATTCATTTAAATTCAGCTAAATATATCACCAATTTCTTTTTGGCCATATTGTGTTTGTACCCGCTGCGGCTGCCCATTGCCGCAAGAATCGAATCAGCGATTTTTTCGTCTGTCTGACCTTCGCTCCTGAGCTGTTTGATCCGCTCACCGTTCATCTCGATCAAGTTTTGGAATCCCTGGCTGTCACGGTTGAAAAAAACCACAAACCCGAGGACAAAAACAATGAAGGAAGAAATAACGGCAACATAGACGTCCGTGGATGGGTCGGGGAAAATAGATCTGAGCAGGCTGTTCGAACTGCCCGCATTCAGGAGTGCATACATGGCTAACAGCCCGACGGCAATCAGAAGTGCATACACGATATATATGGCTTGTTTTGGCACGTTTAATTCCAGTGATAAGTACCGGCGAAAAAAGGTTTTGAAAGGATAAAAGCTATTAGCTGTAAGCGATAAGCTGCTTCGTGCTTACAGCTTATGGCTTATAGCTAAAATGAGGGCCGGTTTGGAAAACCTGCCCTCATTTTTTTCATTTTCTGAAGTTAAATCTAAGCGGCGAAGCCGCGACAAATAAATTCGCGCAGCGAATTTATACGGGCCTCATTTCACCCTCTGCCATGGCATCCCATTTAGCTTCCGCCTCTTCCCAGGCTTCGTCGGATGCTTCGTTTTCCCAAACTTCCAGGCCCCTTTCAGCGCGGGTGGCGCCGGGGAGCAGGTTGTCGAGGATAATACCGATAATGGCGGTAACCGCCATACCCGTACTCAGGACGGCCTGGAAGATATTTCCCAGCACATTGATGAAACTTCCGGGTGTTCCCCAGGCCAGGGCACCGCTGACAATTTGTCCGGTACCGACATCGAAATGGGGCGTAAACCAGAACGGCACACTGAGTCCGGAAAAAAAGGCGATGCCGATGATAAACAGGTTCCGGGAATTGTTCAGGTTTACTATCTGCAGGTTGGAGAGACCCACCGATGCGATCATGCCGAACAGGCCCACAAACATGGCGCCAACCACGGGCATGGGTAGGGTGGCCAGAACGGCACCGAACTTACCAATGATAGGAATAAAAAGCATGACGACTGCCCCGCAGCGCACGACCCTCCGGCTGGCCACTTTGGTCAGGCCGATGGAGCCAATGTTTTCAGAATAGGTGGTGGTGCCGTTACAGGTTTGCATGATACCGGCAATAAAACACCCTAATCCTTCGGCGCCGAGGCCCCGGGAGATCATTTTTCCCGTGGGAACGGGTGCCTCTGAAATACGGGCACAGGCATAGTAATCACCGATGGATTCGATCATGGATGCCAGGTAACCGGCCAGCATACCGAAGACGCCGGCCCACATCACGGAACTTCCAAACTGCGGGAATCCCCACTTAAACGGCATCAAGGGTTTTAAGCTGATCAGGGGAGCTGATGCAATCAGACCAAGCTTGCCGGCCAGGTTGGCGGCATTGCCATCGGGTATGAGTCCGGTAATTGTGCCCAGCAGGGCGAGTATCCATCCCGTGGCAATGGCCAGAAGGACCGGAAATAGCATGAAAACTTTTGATTTGATGGAAAAAACCTGGGAATAGAGAATCAGGGCTATCAGGGTGGCCAACGAAATGATCCAATTCGTCGCCATCCAGGGAGCACCGATGCCAAAGAGCGCCAGGCCGATCATGGCGATGGTGGGGCCGATGACGATGGGGCTGATTATTTTTCTGACCTGGCCCATGATGCCGGTGTAGCCCAGGACGATTTCCACCACTGATGCGATCATGATAGCACCGGAAACCATCTGGATTTTGACCTGCCAGAGTGGAATGCCGGCGGCTGAAAATTTTTCTGCGGTGACCAGGCCGAGAATTGCGAATGTGGGCCCGAGAAAGGAGAATGTCCCGCCCTGGATAACCGGCAGTTTATTCCCGAGGGGGGACTGCTGAATCAGCGTACACAGCCCCGAAGTAAAAAAGATGGTTGAGATTAACAACGCCAGTTCCTCGGGGGGAAGACCCATGGCGCCGCCAACAATGAACGGGATCAGCACGGTGGCCCCGAACATGGTCAAGTACTGCTGGATACCCAGTAGTATGGCAAGGCCCCATTTGGGCTTGCTCCCGATGGGGTAAACAATCCAATGTTTGTGTTCACTTTTTTCTTCACTCATGGTACTTGCCCCTCCTTCCTGTTTGCCCATGCAAATGGGCCGGGTTATTAGTTAAGAACGAAAAGACAGTCTTTTAGCCTTTTAGACTGTAGGCTGCTTTTAGTTGACTGCTATCAGCCACCCTCGGACCCTGCATACTTGTTTATTGAGTTCCTTGTGTTTATTGAGTTGTCCCCGGCGAAGAGTATTCAGCTCTCAACACACCCCTGTTCCATCAACCCAATAAACACAAGAAACGCAACAAACTCAAAGAACACTATTCCCCTTGAACCCTGTTCTATTACGGCAACTGCTGACAGATTTCCGTGTACATTTCAGGTCTTCTGTCCCGAAAAAACTGCCAACCGTCCCTGACTTCACGGATCAAATCAAGATCAAGGTCTGCAATAACCACCTCATCCTTGTCTTCGCTGCCTTTCACCAGCATTTCGCCGCGCGGGTCGACAAAGTAGCTGGAACCGTAAAAACGCCCGAACTCCCAGGGTTTTTCGATGCCGATCCTGTTGTTTGCACCGATAAAAACACCGTTGGCCACGGCCTGGGCGGGCTGCTCCAATTCCCAGAGATACTGGGATTTTCCAGCAGTCGTTGCCGATGGATTGAAAAGGATTTCGGCGCCGTTGAGAGCCAGCACCCTGGCACATTCGGGAAAGTGCCTGTCATAGCAGATGAAGATACCGATCTTGGCATAGGCGGTCTGGAATACCGGGAAACCGAGATTGCCCGGTTTGAAATAGAATTTTTCCCAGAAACCGGGCCATGTGTGCGGAATCTGAACTTTCCTGAACTTGCCCAGGTATTTACCGTCTGCATCAACGACCGCGGCAGTGTTGTAGTAAACACCATGCATGGCTTCCTCGTAAACCGGAATAATCATGACCATATTATATTTTCTGGCGAATTCGGCCAGCAGTTCAGTGGTGGGGCCGGGCACGGTTTCGGCTGTGGCATACCACTTGGTGTCCTGTTCACAGCAGAAATAGGGCCCGTAGAATATTTCCTGCAAACAAAGGATATTCACACCTTTTTGGCCAGCCTCTTCGATGAGGGGTATGTGTTTATCGATCATGGCCTGCTTTATTTCGGAAGGTGTTCCATCGTGCTTGGGATTTGAGGCTTGAATATGGGCACACTTAATAAGTCTTGACATGGTGATCCCCTTTTCTGGTATCTAAATTAGACCTGACCTGAGCTATTTTCGGTTCAATATGTATCTTATATGGGGAATCGGCGTCAAGTGTTTTTGGCGTGATTTGTATTGTAAAAGTGTGGCATATTCTCTATATATTGTTTGTCGGGCATTGTCCTGAGTCTGTTTATTAAAAGGAGGTCATTGAGTGAATTGTGCAGATCATTTCAAGCAGATGAACAAGGGGTTTGATTTTGGACAGGCCCTGGCCGAAGCCGACCGCTGTCTTCTTTGCCATGACGCGCCCTGTTCCAAGGCATGTCCCGCGGAGACAGACCCGGCTGGATTCATCCGAAAATTCCGGTTTCGAAATATTACAGGGGCCATTCGAACGATTAAAAAAAACAACATTCTCGGCGGTGCCTGCGGCGTGCTGTGCCCCACAGCCGAGCTGTGTGAAAAAGAGTGCAGTGCAACGGGTATCGGTCGACCCATCGCCATCGGCAAGATCCAGCGATTTCTTGTCGAGTATGCCCGGGAACTGAATTTCAGCGTGTTCGAGAAAGCAGATCCGCGGCCTGAAAAAGTTGCTGTGGTGGGATCGGGGCCTGCGGGATTGAGTTGTGCCGCGGAACTGGCCAAGGACGGTTACCACGTCACGGTTTTTGAAGCACGCAAGGAGCCCGGCGGTGTACTGCGTTATGGTGTTGTTTCGTTCCGTTTTGACATGGACTTCCTGGCGGCAGAGATGGCGGATATAAAAAACCTGGGGGTCGAATTCAAGTTTTCCTCTCCCATCAATAGCCAGAAAGGCGCAGAGGATTTGCTCAAGAAAGGCTATCAGGCTGTGTTTCTGGCACCTGGATTGTGGGATGCCGTGAGCCTGAGAGATGCGGGGCCACCCATTAAGGGGCTTTACAGTTCAGTGATGTATCTGGAGGGACTGCGTGACGGAAGGTTGGAGTCGTTTATAGAGGAGATTGAAAACAGGACGGTTGCCGTTATCGGTGGCGGTTCCGTGGCGATGGACTGTGTGGAATCGGCTGCCAGGTTGGGGGCAAAAGATGTTTATCTTGTTTATCGACGCTCTTACACCCAGATGCCGGCTGAAGAGGATGAAAGAATCGAGGCGTTGCAGAAGGGCATCCACTTTCTGCTGCTGAACCAGCCCATGGATTTTGTTGTCGATGAAAACAAACGCTTGAAGGGTCTCAAACTTGCCCGTACGACGCTGGGCGATGTGGACGCTTCCGGCCGGCGATCACCTGTCAACATCGAGGGCTCCGAATGGATTCTGGACGCCGATGTGGTCATAGAAGCTATCGGAAACAAGGCTGAGGACCAGTCACCGGCGTGGTACCCGAACGTCAAGCTGAACGCGAAGAAACTGATCCAGGCAGATCCCGATACAGGTAAAACCTCGGTGAAAGGAATCTTTGCCGGTGGTGACATTGTAAGGGGTCCGGCACTGGTGGTTAACGCGGTGCAGGACGGGAAGGTGGCAGCCCGGGCTATCAAAGATTATCTGGCCTCGGTTTAGTTCTTCGAGTGATAAATAAATATGCCCTTTCCCAGGCAAACCGGCATTTACGCTTCGTTCCAATCTGTTTGCCAGGGTTATTTCCAAAGTAATAGGAGGAAAGATTGTGTCCAGTCAACCCATAGATCTCTCCATCGAATTTTGCGG
>JAOZSO010000281.1:0-5103 GCA_029939655.1 Desulfobacterales bacterium | reverse complement strand
CGTGTGGAAAGGATCTGCCCCAGCTTGATGTAGGTGGGGCCTAACTCTTCGAATGCCATCCTGACCCGCTCGGCTCTCGATGATTTCTCAACACGTTCCCGGCGTTTCTTGTTGATCATCTGCAGGCCGATTTCGATATACTGCTCGATGTTCAGGGTTTCAACAAGGTCGCCAAACCCATATTTGATGAGAACACCCAGGATTTGCCGGTAACGGTTCAGGTTGCGGTAAGTTCTACCAATGACACCGATTTTGCGTATGCTAAGCATTCTGGTTGCTGATCATTTTCTTCAGTTCCCGGATTTCCTTTTTTAACCCTTTGAGCTCGTCACCGGTGACGATGTCAGCCCGTTTCAAAAATTCATTGACGCTCTTTTCCACTCTTTTTTCCAGTTTAGTCTGGGCTTCCGTGTACCTTTCTTCGAGATCTTTCAGGAATTTTTTCCCTTCCCCTCTGGGCACTTCTCCTTTTTTCTCCAAATCCTTGGCCAGGGCTTCTACCTCGTCCCATGTTTTGAGAGCCAGGCCGATGCCCGTGAGCATACCTTTTCTGATTAGGTCATACATGGTTTCCTCCTATTTCGTGTCCATCCATAAATGGTCTTTTCACGCCCTGCCGGCGTTGGGCGCCATGATTTAACTCCTCAAAATAGCACGCTATTCCTCCGGGTTAAATCTGACGCCCGCCTTGTCAGAACGCGAAAATCCCTATTTCTGGACGGACACTATTTCATTTTTCCCAGGACGGCGCTGGCAATGGTATTTTTCTGAATTTCACGCGTTCCTTCATAGATCTCGGTAATTTTGGCATCCCGGTAGAACCGTTCCACTTCGTATTCTTTCATATAGCCGTACCCGCCGTGCAATTGAATGGCTTCATCGGCAACTTCCACAGCGGCTCGTGCGGCTACCATTTTGGCCATGGATGTAAGTTTGGGATCGATTCGACCCTGGTCGAAATTCCAAGCGGCTTTATAGGTTATCAACCTGGCCACCTCGATCTTGGTGGCCATATCGGCAAGCTTGTGCTGCGTCACCTGGAACTGGGCAATTTTCTTCCCGAACTGTTCCCGTTTCTTGACGTAATCGAGAGCCCGGTCAAAAGCACCCTGAGCCGTTCCCAGCGCCTGTGCCGCCACCTGAATCCTGCTTTCATCAAAGAAATGAAGCACATGATAAAAACCCTTGTTTTCTCCCCCAATGAGGTTGGACAAGGGCACCCGCACATCCTTCAGAACGACTTCTGTCGTGGCCATCATGTTGATGCCCATCTTTTCGCCGATATCTACCGTGGACAACCCTTCCCGGTCAGCTTCCACCAGGATGACGCTGATGCCCCTGTAAGAAGGTTTCGCTTCAGGATCTGTCTGGCACATGACGGAATAGAATCCGGCAAGCCCCCCATTGGTAATAAAGGTTTTGGCACCGTTGATGACCCATTCGTCCCCTTCCTTGACGGCGGCGGTGTCCATGAAGGTGATATCCGACCCATGATCGGGTTCGGTGAAAGCGCCTGCTGACAGGGTTTTGGCTTCGGCTACCTGGGGCAGCCATTTTTCTTTTTGTTCATCGCTGCCATTATGCATGATGAGTTCGGAGGCGAAGCTGGAAAGCGCTACCGCACTCCCGATGGTGGAATCACTCCGGCACAACTCTTCGATGACCAGAATGTCTTCCAGGCTCCCCAGGCCCTGGCCGGAATATTCTTCCGGGAAATGGACTCCGATAAGACCGAGATCCCCGGCTTTCTGCCAGATTTTTCGCGGAAACTCATGTTTCTTGTCAAGTTCAAGTGCCAGTTCTTTATCAAATTCGCCTTTTGTAAAATCCCTAACCGCCTTCTGAATGTCTTTTTGTGTTTTGCTGAGTTCAAATTCCATCATCAATCTCCCTAAATCATTAACAATATCAACATATCTTACCACATATTTCCAGATGGAAAAAAAGTAACATATGCCAATGGGTATTGCAAGGAGATTAGGGATGGGTAAAGCTTCCAGGTCTTTAAAGCGTTAGTCACAAACAGTCTGAACCCATATAAAATGCAATCCATGGGTGTCTATGGTTTGGGGGCGGAAAAGTGACTTGACTGATTGCGCATTCTGCCATAAGTTCAGCTTTCAAGCTATAAGCTTTAAGCTGCTTAATGCTTATAGCTTAAAACTTACTGATAGAAAAAGAAAGGAACCATATGTCAATATCGATAGCGCTCGCAGGCAAGGGCGGCACAGGTAAAACCACGGTTGCAGGTATGCTCATCAAATATCTGGTTCAGCACCATAAGACACCGGTGCTTGCCGTGGATGCAGACAGCAATGCAAATCTCAATGAGGTGCTGGGGCTTGAGGTCTCAGGAACATTGAGTGAAGCCCGGGAAGAAATGAAAAAGGGGCATGTGCCCACCGGCATGACAAAAGATGTATTCATGTCCATGAAATTTGAACAGGCTGTTATTGAAGAGAAGGGGTATGACCTGGTTGTTATGGGACAACCCGAGGGATCAGGCTGCTATTGCGCCGCCAATACCCTCTTGACGGGTTTCTTGGAGCGGCTGACCAAAAACTATCCATATGTGGTGATGGACAATGAAGCCGGAATGGAGCACATCAGCCGATTGACCACCAGTAAAGTCGATCTCCTCTTGGTCGTAGCCGATACCTCCCGAAGGGGACTTCAGGCTGCGATGCGGATAGATAAATTATCCAAGGAACTGAATATCGGCGTGGGCAGGAGTTGCCTGATTTTGAACCAGTCCAAAGATGCACCTGCGCCGGCTGTTCATGAAATGCTGAAAAATGCCGGTCTTGAGCTCGCTGGAACCATACCGGAAGATCAGACTGTCTACGAATTTGATCTTGAAGGACGTGCCACCATCGAGTTGCCGGATGACAACGATGCTGTTCAGTCAGCTTTTGATATTTTTCAAAAAATTATTTCCTGAAATTACAACGTTCAGATTATAATCAACTAAAGAGTTGTATGTACATGACGATAAAAAAGACAGGTTTTTTATTTGATCAGCGTTATCTTCTTCATGACACCGGACCCTACCATCCGGAAGTGCCTGAGAGACTCCAGGCAATTTACCAAGGAATCGAGGAAGGTGGACTGATTCCTGAGCTCAGGATGATTTCGGCAGTCAGGGCGGAGCTCAAGTGGGTGGAAGCGGTTCACAGCGTGGATTATATCCGGCGGTTTGAAGAAGTCTGTTTTTCAGGTCAGCGCACAATGGATTCGCCTGACAACAGGATGTGTACGGAAACCTACGAGACGGCACTGCTGGCGGTTGGCGGTGTGCTCCGGACGGTGGATCTGGTTATGCAAAACGAAATAGACAACGCGTTCTGCGCTGTCAGACCGCCTGGCCACCATGCTGAAGTTTCCGAAGCCATGGGATTCTGCTATTTCAACAATATCGCTATCGCCGCAAGGTATCTGCAACAGCAGTGGAAGATCCCAAAGGTCGGTATCATCGACTTCGATGTTCATCACGGAAACGGGACCCAGCATATCTTCGAGAAGGATCCCTCGGTGTTTTACTATTCCATTCACCAGCATCCTTCCTTTGCCTATCCCGGCACCGGCAGGGAATTTGAGAAGGGATCCGTCGACGGTTACGGGTTTACCAAGAATACACCTGTGCTCCCGGGGCAGGGAGACGAGGAATATCGGCATTATTTCAAAAGGGATCTGGTGCCGGCGTTTGATCAATTCAAGCCGGATATGATTCTGGTTTCAACCGGCTTCGACGGACACATGGACGATGATATGTCCGACGTCAAACTGTCCACTGAGGCGTTTTCCTGGATCATGGAAACTGTTTTCCAACTGGCAGAGGATCATTCGAACGGGAAGGTGATTTCCATTCTGGAAGGTGGCTACAGTCTCAAAAGGCTCCCGGAGTTGGCGCGTAATCATGTTCAGATATTAATGGGTCGATGAAATCATTATACAATTATAGTACTGATACAGGAGGACACGATGTTTGTCAGCAGATCTATGACAATTAAGGTTGTTACGATTCGACCGGAGGCAACCATCCTTGAGGCACAGAAAATGATGGCAACGCATCAGATTCGTCATCTGCCGGTTATTGATGGGGAAGACCGCCTCATTGGCGTTGTCACTGACCGTGATGTTCGAAGCATCCTGCCTTACGATTGTTACAAAGACCCTGGTTGTACCGAAGAGCAGGAAAAAGTTGCCGGGTTAAAAATCAAGGATATCATGGCGGTAGAACCCCTCACCATTTCTCCCTCCGATACGATTCAGGATGCCCTGCTGCTGATTCAGGAAAAACGCGTGGGGGCCTTTCCGGTGGTCGACGATACAGGAAAGCTGAAAGGCATCATTTCTGTCCGGGACTTACTGCGGGCGTTTACAAATGTTCTCGGCATTGGTGAACCGGGAATGCTGCTGTGTATCCTGGTGGAAGAAAAGATTGGACAGATGAAAAAGATTGTCGATGCCATTACCGGGGAAGGTATTTCTGTTGGAAGCATTCTGGTTGCCAGGTACTGGGAGGAAGACAAGCGGGCAGTTTTCCCTTATCTTTTGACCCAGAATATCAGCCGCGTAAAAAAGAAACTGCGGGAGATGGGGTTTACCCTGCTGGAACCCATGGACTGGTACTTGGATCAGTTGCCGAAGCACGAATAAAAGTTGTTTCAAAGCATCATCTAACACCCAATAGCGGTGTTGTGGATCTTCTCAAAATGCTCACATACTCTTGTATGCTGCGCTTTTTCGTCGGCCCACGCCTTGCTCTTGAGTGCGATCTGATGTTTTGAAACAACTTTGATAATTACTTAAGTAAAAAAACCGCACCAGAGTCTTCCATCTCTTCAGATAATTAGGTGGACTTGCCGAGTGATCTTGTGATATCCCATACTCATTATGATGGCATGAAACGATTACGTTTCACACAATTGTTGCGGGTTCTTCATATCAGGCAAGAGAGGGTCAATGGTTATTACGTGCTGGGGGTCGAGAGGGTCCATACCTGTTTCAGGTAAGTAACTTAACATGCTTGAATAAATTGGGCGAATCAGGTGTCAAGTGCAGGACTGGGTACCCATCTTTGGGGATTTCAGCGGTCATTTG
>JAOZSO010000280.1:0-5113 GCA_029939655.1 Desulfobacterales bacterium | reverse complement strand
TCTCAGACAGTTGCCCGACTTTAAAACGAACCCCCGCAGACCTCTGTACACGGTATCGCTTGAACTTTATAGATAACTGCAAAATTATATGGTCTGACCCCTTAATTGTCAAACAGTTGAAGGGCGCCACTTATTTTCCCATGTATACCCCTTTTTAAGAGGTTGAGATATGAGTAACACAACCTTACTTTGTGTTATAACAGTTAAATATTGGCAGCCTGCTCAACTCTGTTTCTGAACAATTGTGCCACAAAGGTGTCCATAATCATCTGGGTCAGGTGATAGGCAATGCCGGGGATGAGTGCCATGGGGTATTCTGCGGCAAAATATCCGGCCCAAACCAGATATGAAATAGTCAGGGTTTTCTGAGAGGTATGGATGGTAAAGGCTGCTGTGGAAGGTAAATCAAGGCCGATAACGCCGGCGGTTGTTTTATTGACAAGAAGGATAAAAATGTGCAGGCCGATCATAAAAAGGAATACGAGAAAAAGAACCGGTCCGGCCTCGAGGATCCGATGGGTGGAGCTCGATACGGCATTGAGGATGATCATGAGCACGATGCTCTGGTTGAAGATAGAAACAGCCTTGGAAAACGGCGCGATCTTCGATTTTAACCACGGCCGTAAAGATTGGCCGATCACTATCGGCACCAACACCTTGAGCGTCAATCCAAGCAGCATTTGCAACGCAGGCAATTCAATGGACACATGACCCATTTGCAGCATCAGGTTGACCATAATGGGGATGGTCAGTATGGAGAAAAAGTTCCCCAGAACACAGATGAACAGACTCAGCGGAACATTGCCCAGTGCGATGGCTGTCATCACCGTTCCGGAGGCGACCGTCACCGGTGCTACACCAATGATCAGGGTCCCGATGGCAAAATCCGCCCAGTCTTTGAAAACGTACTGTCCCAGGTAGTAAGCCACCACCGGAAAGAAGATCAGCGACGAAATAAGGGCTGCCAGTAGAACCTTGATGTTTTTCAATTGTTCGAAAAAACTGGACGTTTCCAAAGACAAGCCCGTCAAAAAGAAGGCGATAAAAATGCCCATGTTGAGAATTTTGTAAGTCCGTACGAAACGCCCCACATCAGGCAACGTAAAAGCAATGCCTATCACACAGGCAATGCCGATAAAAAACCAATATTTCTTAATCATGTGTTTACTAAACCACCTTTTGAACCGCATCCCTTAGCTTGTGCTTTTGTCATCATAGGTGTACTCCGTTTTAAGAAGTTGAGACAAGGGTATAACAAGCTATCTGGGTGTTATCACAGCCAACAATAAATATCCAACTATGAAAAAAGGTCATCTAATGGCCAAATCCATTGTAACTATATGGCCAGCGCTGATGTTAAGATCCCTTGCGGCGAGTTCGAACAGCGCCAGCGGATTATTCATTTCGCGGTAGTTGATTCCAGAAAGTTGAGTTATAATTTCCCCAAAATCTCTCTCGATATAATAATCTTTTCGACTTCTTTGGTGCCCTCGTATATTTCGAGCACCTTGGCGGCCCGGTAGAATCGTTCGATGTCATAGTCGTTGAAATATCCGTACCCGCCGTGAAGCTGAAGCGCTTCATCCACGACGGATACTGCCACATGGCAGGCAAACAGTTTTGCCATGGCTGTAAGTTTGGTGTCTGCCATGCCGTTGTCGAGGAGCCAGGCGGATTTGTAAACCATGTTCCTTGCGACTTCAATTTTGGTTGCCATTTCAGCGACCTTGAACTGGGTGGCTTGGAAGGCACCCAGGGGACGCCCAAACTGTTTTCTGCTCCTTACATGTTTGACCGCTTGATCCAGCGCACCCTGCGCCAGACCAACACCGTGAGCCGCCACATAAGCCCTTGAGCGATCAAAGAAATGCATCAGTTGAATAAAACCATTGCCTTCTTTTCCCAGTAAATTATCTTTGGGTACTCGGACATTATTGAAGTAGACAGCGGCCGTGTCAGAACATCTCAGCCCCATCTTGCCGTCCATTTTATCGGCTTTATAGCCGTCTCGATCCGTTTCAACAATGATAACGCTGTGCCGGGCGGTTTTTGACTTCTCATCAGGATTGGTAAGACATAAGACCAGAAGAAATGTCCCCACCGTCCCGTTGCCGATCATGATCTTGCTGCCATTGATGACGTAGTCGTCTCCGTCTATAGTAGCTGTTGTTGCAACTGCCGCCGTGTCGCTCCCTGCATCCGGCTCTGTAATAGCGAATCCCATGATTCCGTTTCCATTGAACAGCGGCGGCAGATATTTCTGTTTCTGTTCTTCGGTACCAAAAAGAAGCAGCTCCTCGGCCCCGAACGAGACGGAACATAACTGCTGACTGATTCCCGGATCGATTTTCCAGAACTCTTCCAGTACCAATGCATGCTCAAGATAACCGAGACCCGGGCCACCGTATTCTTCCGGGATGAATAAACCGATGAGATCAAGTTTACGTGCTTTGTCCAGGATTTTTTGCGGAAAAGTTTCATTCAAATCGAATTCACGTGCTACATGGGTAAATTCGCCCACGGCAAATTCCCTGGCTGCCTTTTGAATATCTTTGTGTTCTTTAGAGAGGGTAAAATCCATAATATTTTCCTTTTAAAAATAAAGGTTAAATCCGAATATCGAAATCCGAAACAAATTCAAATATTGAATATTCAAATGACCAAAACAAGCCAATAGGTTTACGCGTTCGTTGTCTTGTTTTGGTCATTTGAAATTGTGTCATTAGATATTGCCCTTCGACATTGCTCAGGGCGGTGAGCCTGTCGAACCGTTTAGGATTTCGATATTCGTGTTTCGAATTTAACCAAACGTCGTCATCTGTGGAGGAAAGTGGTTCTAAATATTATCCATTGTAGCAGGTGTTCCATGACGAATACATCATAATGGAATATTCCCATGCCGCCGAAAAGGTTTGGGCCGTTTTTTTGTTTTCAGCATTTGCAGAGTTTTGATCAGCTCGGGTCTTGTTTTTCTCGGTTCGATGACCGAATCCACGAGCATGTTGGACGCAGCATGAAAGGGATTTGAGTACTTTTGGTCATACGCTTTGATCATGCGATTCCTGAATTCATCGGGATTTTCTGACGCCTGAATATCTTTTCGAAAAATCAGATTAACGGCTGTCGCGGTGTCCAGGACAACCAGTTTGGCGATTGGCCAGGCCAACATCATGTCCACACCCATCCCCACGCAACACATGGCCATGACGGCGCCTCCGTATTCCTTTCTCAACGCCAGGGTAATTTTGGGGACGGTCGCTTCAGCATAGGCGTACAGCATCTTGGCGCCATGCCGGATGATGCCGGCATGCTCCTGTTTGACGCCCGGAAAATAACCGGGAACATCGACAAAATTGATCAAAGGGATATTGAAGGCATCACATAGTCGAATGAATCTGGCAGCCTTGTCCGAGCTGTTCACATCCAGACATCCTGCCAGATAACTTGGCTGGTTGCCGACGATGCCGACGGTCTGTCCATCCATTCGCGCAAAACCGATGATGATGTTCTTTGCATACTTGGGAAGCAGTTCATGGAAAGTTCCATGGTCCACCACGCGCGTAATGACCTTTCGCATATCGTATGCTTTTCTGAAGTCTGCAGGAACGATTTCTTCCAGGGATGGATCCATGCGCAAGGGGTCGTCACTCGAATCAATAGTGGGCGGGGGCTTTTCGTTGTTTGAGGGGAGATATGCCAGAAGGTTTCGGATGGATTGAATGCAGTCCTCATCCGTTTTAACAACAATATGCGCCTGGCCGGTAATTTCGCTATGGATTTTTGCGCCACCCAGCTCTTCCATGGTCACATCTTCACCGGTAACGGATTTTATCACGCCCGGACCGGTAATAGCCATCTGGCTTGTCCCCTCAACCATGATAATGAAGTCCGTCAGGGCAGGGGAGTAGACGGATACGCCGGCACATGGTCCCATCATCGCCGATATCTGAGGGATGATACCGGAGGCTGCTGTGTTGCGATAAAACATGCCGGCCACACCTTTGGATGCAAAAAAGCCTTCATGGATCCTGCCGCCGCCGGAATCGAAAAGCCCAACGATGGGTGCTTTGACTTTCAAAGCCTCATCCATGATGCGGCATATCTTCTGACCGTGCACGGTTCCTACCGAACCCCCCAGGACCGTGGCATCCTGGGCAAAGGCAAAAACAAGTCGGTTGTCAATGGAACCATATCCGATGACGACGCCGTCGCCTGGAACCTTTTTATCCTGCATGCCGAAATCGACGGCCTGGCTTTCGGCGAGCTGATTCATCTCCACGAACGTATGGGGATCGAACAAAAGATTGAGGCGTTCCCTGGCGGTGAGCTTTTTCCGGGAATGGCGTTTCTCGATAGCTTTAGCGCCACCACCGAGTTCGGACCTTTCTTTTAGGTCGGCAAGGCGGTTCAACTCACTTTTGTGTGTGGTCTCTTCGGACATGTTGACCCCCTTTTTACTTTTATCTTCAGTATCGAAAACCGGGTCCTCTGGGCTATGTCAGGGATAATTGGCCTTGCCGAAGGCAATAAGAATTAAATCCGAAGCACGAATATCGAAATACTAAACGGTTCGACCTTGCTCAGGGCGGTGAGCTAGTCGAACCGTTTCGAATTTCGATATTCGGATTTAGGATTTATTACAGCCGAAACCATAAACCCGATGGTCGCGAAATCAATCGATGACCACAAGTACATCGCCACCCTGGACCGCATCACCTTCACTGCATTTGACGGATTTAATCGTACCGGCGGCCGTTGCGACAATTGGCATTTCCATTTTCATGGCCTCGAGAACCAAAACTTCCTGATCTTCCAGAACAGTATCTCCAGGATTGACTTTAACTTCACAGATTTTTCCGGGCATTGGTGCGTTAATATCGGTCATACATGAACCTCCTGTAAATTAAAACGCCAAGAGCAGGCGTAAGTTTGTATGAAACCCTATACTGTATAGGCAAATCTAAAGTCAAGATAAAGCCCCTCCAAATATGAGCTTTATAACTCAACTTTCGGTTTTCACCATCGATAGAGCGAAATGGGTGATCCAATGGCGATTTGCGCTGTTTGAGTCGCTTAGGGATCCTTACATCAGCGCATGATAATGAAAATCCAA
>JAOZSO010000279.1:0-5147 GCA_029939655.1 Desulfobacterales bacterium | reverse complement strand
GAACTCAACGAACTCAACGAACTCAAAAAAATATGCCTCCTTTCAAACTAGTTTCCGACTTCACACCCACGGGTGACCAGCCAAATGCCATCAAAACCTTGAGTGAAAACCTGATACGCGGCGAGCAGCATCAGGTTCTGCTGGGTGTGACCGGTTCCGGAAAAACATTCACAATGGCGCATGCGATTGCAAGGGCAGGCAAGCCTACACTGGTGCTGGCTCCCAACAAGACACTTGCCGCTCAACTTTACAATGAATTCCGTTCACTTTTCCCGGAAAATGCTGTCGAGTACTTTGTGTCCTATTATGATTACTACCAGCCGGAAGCCTACATTCCATCGAGTGATACCTATATTCAAAAAGATTCCTCCATCAATGAAATGATCGATAAAATGCGACATTCGGCCACCCGATCTGTTTTGACACGTCAAGACGTCATTGTGGTGGCCAGCGTTTCTTGTATTTTTGGACTGGGAGAACCTGAAGAATATCTGTCCATGAAGGTCGAAATCGAAGAGGGCCTGGACATGGGAAGGGATACTGTTCTGGCGCAGCTTGTTGCCATGCAGTATGAAAGAAATGACATTGATTTTCACCGGGGGGTTTTCAGGGTGCGCGGAGACCGCCTGGAAGTGTTTCCTGCCTATGAAGACAGCCTTGCCGTACGAATTGATTTTTTTGGCGATCAGATTGAAGCCATCTCAGAGATCGACGCCCTGAAAGGAACTGTCCATCGAAGCCTTCGGCGAACCGCCATTTTCCCGGCTAGCCACTACGTCAAGTCGGCTGGAAAAAGAAGAAAGGCGGTTCAGACAATTCAGGATGAGTTGAAGGAGCGCGTACAAGGCTTAAGGGAGATGAAAAAATACATCGAGGAACAACGGATCGAAGAACGGACCCAGTTTGATATGGAGATGATCCAGGAAATCGGATATTGTAATGGAATCGAAAATTACTCCCGTCATTTTACCGGGCGGGCGGTGGGGGCCCCGCCGCCCACGCTTCTCGATTATTTTCCGGATGACTACCTTCTGTTCATCGATGAAAGTCATATCGCTGTTCCGCAGCTACGGGCCATGTACAAAGGGGATCGGTCCCGAAAAATGACACTTGTGGAATACGGTTTCCGCCTTCCTTCCGCACTTGACAACCGGCCGCTGAAATTTGAGGAGACAGCCTCCAGAATAAAACAGGCGGTCTATGTGTCGGCGACACCTGCCGAATATGAACTGGAAAAAGGATCCCGCGCAATCGTCGAACAGATTGTTCGGCCAACCGGTTTGCTGGATCCCGAAATAGTCGTTCGCGGTGCGGAAAACCAGGTAGACGATCTGCTCATGGAAATTCGCGGCCGGACCCAAAAAAATGAAAGGGTGCTTGTCACCACACTGACGAAACGGATGGCTGAGGATTTGAGTGAATATTATTCGGATCTGGAAGTAAAGGTCAGATACCTGCATGCGGATATCAACACGCTGGAACGGATGGATATTATCAGAGACCTGCGTATGGGCAAATTCGATGTTCTCATCGGCATCAACCTTCTCCGCGAGGGCCTGGACATTCCCGAGGTGTCCCTGGTGGCCATTCTCGACGCTGACAAGGAAGGATTTCTGCGTTCTACGCGATCTTTGATCCAGACATGTGGCCGTGCTGCCCGAAATGTCAACGGATGTGTCATCATGTATGCAGATGTCATAACCGGCTCCATGCAGAGAGCGATCGACGAGACCAACAGAAGACAAACGATTCAGAAAACCTATAACGATACGCATGGTATTACACCTAAATCCATCAAAAAGGAGATTGCCGGCTCATTTTCAGCCGCAGTTGATGCCGACTATGCCCCATTGGACAAAGTGTCGGAGCGACTTCAAGGCTATGACAGCGAAGAGAGCCTCGAAATTGCCCTGGAACAAATGGAGACGGAAATGAGAGTGGCCGCAAAAGAACTCACATTTGAAAGAGCCGCGATTCTTCGTGACCGGATTGCGGAATTAAAAAAGGCTATTTTGTTTGAGTTTTAGGTTTTAGGTGTTAAGTTTTAACTATCTGATTAATAAAGAAAAGTGTTATCTTAAAACCTAAAACTTAACACTTAAAACGAGCTGTTTTAAAGTTTTAGGTACTGTTTATAGGCAATGAGTCATGACCTATCAGGAATCAGCAGCAGATATACGAAAACAGCTTTCCCGAACCCCTTCAAGACCGGGCGTCTACCTGCTCAAGGACATCGAAGGTAAGGTTATTTATGTCGGGAAGGCAGCGCAGTTGAAGAAGCGACTGGCATCCTATTTTTCAAAATCAAAACATACGGATACCAAGATAAGCGTATTGGTGAGCAGGGTGGCCGCTTTTGATATTATTCTGGTAGGATCTGAAAAAGAAGCCCTCATCCTCGAGTCAAACCTGATCAAGAAATACAAGCCCAGATACAATGTTATCCTGAAAGACGACAAGCGCTATCCCTGTTTGCGTATCAATACACGACATCCTTATCCCAAAATATCCATTGTCCGAAAAATCAGAAAAGACGGCACCCTCTTTTTCGGCCCATTTACATCGGCGGGTGCGGTGAGGCAATCCCTTAAGATCGTGAACCGGACTTTCAAACTTCGCAAGTGTTCGGACAGGGAGTTCAGCCAGAGGACAAGACCCTGTCTGCATTACCAGATGCGGCGATGTCTGGCTCCCTGTTGCATGGATGTCGATAAAGAAACCTATGGGGCATTGATACAGGAAGTCGTATTGTTTTTGAATGGCCGAACACCCGACCTGATCATGAAAATCAAGAAAGAGATGAATCAACAGGCGGAATTGGAGCAATATGAAAAGGCCGCCGAGTTGAGAGATAAACTTTTTTCCCTTGAAAAGATACTTGAAAAGCAGCTTTCGGTATCCACCGATTTAAAGGATCGGGACGTCATTGCACTGGTGACATCTTCGGACCATGCCATGATCGTCATGTTGTATGTTCGAAATGGTTTTCTCCTGGGGAAGCGTCAATTTGTATTTGAAAAGATTTTGGCTACGGAAGAGAATATTCTGACCGGTTTTTTGCGGCAGTTTTATGAACAGGCGTATATGATTCCCCCGGAGATTCTCGTGTCTCATTGTCTTGAAGATGTTGAAATTATCGAGGGCATACTGAAAGAATTTAGGAAGGGTAAGGTTAAAATTCACCGTCCTCAGAGAGGAGAGAAAAGACGTCTTGTTTTGATGGCACTGGAGAATGCGGAAAATGGACTGCGTGAATCACTGGCATCTAACGCTGCCGATATGGCGTTATTGATACGGCTCAAGAAGCGACTGAACATGGAGCGCCTGCCGCGTAGGATAGAGTGCTTCGACAACTCCCATATATTTGGGCGGGCATCGGTCTCCGGCATGGTGGTATTTGAAAAGAGTCGGCCGAAAAGAGCAGCCTATCGCACATACCGACTCAAGACAGCCGGTATGCATGACGACTACGCAGCAATGGCGGAGGTGTTGGGGCGGCGGTATGGCCGGACCGGGAGTCTTGACCCTTTGCCCGATCTTCTGGTGGTGGATGGCGGCAAAGGGCAGCTGAATATTGCCGTTGACATCATCAATATGCTGGGGCTGAACAAAAGTTTTGAGATTGTCGGCATTGCAAAGAAAGATGAAAAAAAAGGCGAAGTCAGGGACAAGATCTACCAGATGGGAAGGGCTAATCCGGTTTCGTTTGGGAGAGATCTGGATGGTCTGCTCTTGTTGCAGAAAATCCGGGATGAGGCGCATCGGTTTGCCATTCAATACCATAGAAAGCTACGCGGCAAACAGGCCATGCATTCGATTCTGGATGACATTTATGGGGTGGGCCCAAAAAGAAAAGCTATGCTGTTGAAGCATTTCGGCAGTGTCGAGTTGGTCAGAGCGGCGGATTTGGAAGCCCTGACAGTGTTGCCGGGGATGAATCGCCGGGTGGCGCAAGCAGTGAAAGAGGGATTGGGGTGAAGAACGCATAGGGTAGGAGGGCCGAGCAAAGATGAACATCGAACATCCAACATCGAACGTCCAATGATGAATGAAAAGAAATAAAATGAATACCGAATACTCGATCAACCTTTTCTTCCAGGTTCTACGTCTGTTTCTTCATCTCTTCCATTTAACATTGATGAATTCGTAAAAAGTCGAATTCATCAAGTGTTTGGTGTTTAGTATTTTGGATTTAGTATGGAAAAAATGCTGATATACCAAGCTATTAGACCCCAAAACACTAAACACCAAATACAAAATACTCTCGTAAAAAGTAGCTTTTCTGACTTTTTGCGAGACCATTAACATTCAATGTTCGATGTTCAAGCGATCTTATCTAGAAAAGAGACTGGATGCCGGATCAAGTCCGGCATGACGGGGCTTTGCTATGCCTACATCAGTTTCCCTAGATCGCTCTTCAGCTCCTGGACCGCCTCTGCTGATTTCATCAGGGCTGCCTTCTCTTCTTCCGTAAGCGTGATTTCGATGATCGCTTCCACACCGCCGGCACCCAACTTCACAGGTACCCCGATAAAAAGATCCTGAATGCCGTACTCCCCCTCCAGATACACGGCACAAGGCAAGATTTTTTTCTTGTCTTTCAAGATGGATTCAGCCATTTCGACGGCTGCAGACGCCGGGGCGTAGTATGCACTACCGGTCTTTAAAAGTTTTACAATTTCGGCACCGCCGTTGGCTGTACGATCAACAATGGCATCGATGCGGTCTTTGGGCATTAATTCAGTGATTGGGATACCTGCTACGGTGGAGTAACGGGGTAATGGAACCATGGTATCACCATGCCCACCCAGGACAAATGCATGGGTGTTTTCTACTGACACGTCGAGTTCCATGGCAATAAATGCCCTGAAGCGTGCCGAATCGAGTACGCCTGCCATGCCGATCACGCGGTTCTTTGGAAAGCCACTGGCTTCATAGGCAACATGACACATGGCATCCAGAGGATTGCTGACGATAATAAGCACCGCATTGGGTGAAAGTTCGACAATCTGGGATGTCACGTTTTTCATAATGCCGGCATTGGTGCTGATAAGATCATCTCGACTCATGCCGGGTTTTCTTGGTATGCCCGCTGTGATGATGACGATATCGGAATCTTTGGAGTCTTCGTAAGCATTGGATCCCGT
>JAOZSO010000278.1:0-5157 GCA_029939655.1 Desulfobacterales bacterium | reverse complement strand
ATCTGCCCTTTCTGGTTTGCAGCTTCGTGCAGAGACGGGTGAAAGGCAGCCGATACCGCCAACAGGGCTTCCATACTCATGGCCGCGGCAATTTCAGAATGCCGGATCAGTTTTTCGCACTTTTCAACAGATAGGCAACCCACGGCAGCCATGAACGCGGTGCCGTTGATCATGGAATTTCCTTCTTTGGCCACCAGATTGAGCCTGGGGATATCGGCCTGGCGCATGGCTTCTTCACCGCTCATCAGCTCACCCTTATACCAGGCCTTGCCGCTGTATCCTCCCCCGTCGGCATCGCAGGTTGCCACAGCCGCAATCGTGGCCAGGGGTACCAGATCACCGCTGGCCCCCAGAGAACCCTTTTCCGGGACGTATGGGGTGACACCCTTGTTGAGCATGCCGATCAGGGTCTCAACAACCACCGGCCGGATACCGGATGGTCCGCCGGCCATGGTGTTGGCTCTGATAACCATCATTGCTCGAACAATGGCTTCGGGTAAGGGGCCACCGATGCCGGCTACGTCTGCCAGAATGACATTTCTGGACAGGATGCCGGCCTGGTCCGGATCGATGGTCTCATTGGCATGGGACCCGAATCCGGTGTTGATGCCGTAAAACACGGTATCCCGCTTTTGAATGGCTTTGTTCAGCCACTGGTGTGTGGCGGTCATACGGGATGCTGTCTCCGGACTGAGAGGCTTTACCGTTGCCCTTGCGTTGGCAACCGCATTGACCTCCTCGATGGTCAGTGCTTTTCCTGTTATTTCAATTTCTGTTATGATCATATATTCCTCACAACAATCTTTCCATTTTTGATGACCATCCAGACCGCGTTGTTGCCGATTCTGTATATGACATCTTCAAAGCTAGGCAGATTCCAGATCTGGATATCGGCCTTGTATCCCTCGGCCAGACATCCGATTTGATGGTCGCGCTGGATGGCACGCGCTGCGCCGGTGGTTGCTGCCAGCATGGCCTCTTCCGGGGCCATACCGTGGTTTCTGCAGGCAAGCTGCATGACAAGTTGCATGGATTCGGTCCAGTTGCCGGGATTTAAATTGGTGCCCAGGGCCAGAGTCATGCCGGCCTCGAGCATGGGGCGTGCATCAAACGGGTCTGGATGGGCGACGGCAAAGTCAAGCGCCGGCAACACCACACCTACCACATTACTTTGCGCCATACGATGCATCTCGTTTTCAGATGTATAATTGAGATGGTCGGCAGATATTGCCGGGAGCGTTGCCGCCAGTGAACTACCGCCGATATTGGCGTAAGCATCGGTGTGAATCCTGGGTGCCAGTTCATTGTCCATGCCTGCCCGGAGCACGGTTTCCGATTCTTCGGCTGTGTAGTAACCGACATCACAGTAGATGTCGCAGAACTCTGCCAGGTTTTCTTCCGCTACCCGGGGGATCATTTCATGGGTCAGTTCACGGATATAGGCGTTACGTTGATTTGGATCTTTACGGTCTATTTCCGGCGGAAAATCGTGCGCTCCGAGAAAGGTAGATACCACATCCATTGGCTGGGCCTGGGCGAGTCGTTGATTCACCCGCAGCATTTTGAGTTCGTCGGGCCAGCTGATGCCGTAACCACTCTTGCTTTCAATGGTCGTGGTTCCATATTGGAGCATTCGATCCAGGCGGTCCAATGCATCGATAAAGAGATTGTCTTCACTGTTTTTCCTGGTCATGGCAATGGAGGCGGGAATACCGGTTTTTAGTCCCATGGCTTCGATTTCAGCGACACTCAGTGTCATCTTGAGGGCAAACTCTTTGACCCGTGATCCACCGAATATCAGATGGGTGTGGCAATCCACAAACCCGGGTGCAACGATCTTTCCTTTGGCGTCCAGGACTTCAGCCCCGGTCAGATCCAACCGTTGTTCGAGGTCAACCCGTGAACCTGTTCCGATGATCCGTCCGTCTGCCACGGCAATGGCCCCATTTGGAATCCTTCCCAGGGGGTTGTTTGCCGTTGAAACACAGGTGATGAGCTCGATGGCATTGTCGATTAAAAGATCTGCTTTCAGTTTCTTCATAGATTCACTCCTGACAGGCTGTGAAAGAAAACAGCCCTTTCATCACGAAAACACGAAACAACGAAAACACGAAAAAAAGCATTAAAAGATTCGTATATATTGTTCTTAAGCCCGAGATGTAAATAGGATGATCTCTAGGGCGTAAGCAGGAATTTCTATAGAGCGAAATGGGCAAAACCCATTTCGCGTTTGATAAAATCGTGAAACGATTTTATTCGCCTGTCCATCCAATCAGCGCATTTTCAATGACCTGGTCCATGGAGAAATCATGGGCCTGGAGATAGTACTCCATTACCTGGCTCATGGCACCCAGGGGCACCGGCCCCACCAGTTCCGTTCCTACAACATTGACTCCGTAACGGGCGGCTTCCCGCTTCACAGCCTCCGCTACCATGGGGATGGGGGTTTTTTCATAGTGGGTCAGGTTCATGGACACCTGAACCATGCCCTCATCTTTCAGGGCGAGCCCTATGGCACGCACATACCTGAACCCGCCGTTGATGTGCCGGACGCTTTTGGCAATGCTCTGAGCGATGCCGAGATCCGTGGTGGCTAGGTTGATGTTGAAGGCCACGAGAGGAAAACGGGATGACACCTGTATGGAGCCGCTTGCGGGTACGAATCTGGCGGGACCTTCGTCGGGCGCCCATTCTGGTTTCTGGATTTTTTTGGCAAGCGCCTCGTACTGTCCTGTCCTCACCTTGGCCAGGCTCTTGCGTTCCGGCCGGGTGGCGGCATCCTCGTAGAAATACACCGGCACATCCAGCTCCTCTCCCACGTAACGGCCGAAATCCCGGGCTATGGATACAGCCTCTTCTTCGGAAATTCCCCGAATGGGTATGAAGGGAACCACATCCACAGCCCCCTGGCGGGGGTGGGATCCTTTTTGACGGGTCATGTCGATCAAGGCCAGGGCGGTTTTTGCAAGCGCCTTGGTGGCCGCAACCACCGGTTCGGGTCGACCGATATAGGTAATCACGGAGCGATTGTGGTCCGCATTGGATGAGTAGTCGAGCAGCATGACACCGGGTTCGGATCGAATGGCATCCACCACTTTTTCCACAACAGACAGATCGGTACCCTCGCTGATGTTGGGCACACACATTAATGCTTTCATATTAGACTCTCCCTTCAGAACAAAATACGAAGCACGAAATTCTAAATACAAAACGGTTCGACTAACTCACCGCCCTGAGCTAGGTCGAAGGGCAATATCAAATGACACAAATTCAAATGATTAAAACAAACCGAAGGGTGTTAATATACATAAACAAAGTTTTAGTCATTTGAGAATTCTATATTTGGATTTGTTTAGAATTTCGATATTCGAAATTAGAGTTTGTCACAATCGAATATACTTAAAAATTACCTTTAAAGCTTTAATCAATGCCGGACCCCCAAGGCTCGGGTGTCTACCCAATGATCGATTCCAATCTTTCCTCGATATCTTTGCAGGCACTCTCATCTTTAATATAGGGAAGATTGATCCTGACATTGGCTGCACACCCTTTCAGACCGGCGGTTGCCAGGTACATTGCACATTCGAGATCAGATGCTGCATTGGTGTTGAAACTTTTTTCCAGGCTCCGGCAGAGCTCCAGAACGCGCCGGCATCGTCCTGCGTTTGAAAGCGGTACTTCCGCCGCGTGTTTCATGGCCTTTTGAATGGCCTGAACCCGCAGATCCTTGGCCGCAGAGGTATCTCTGGGCATTTTGTATGCTTCGGTGACCCGGTCAAAAGCGGCTGCATCCTCTCGTCCGCCATTAAAGAGCTCTGCGGAAAGTGTTTCCGCTTCTTCTGCTATTGTTTGATAATACTCCCTAGGTGCAAGGCCTGTTTTATCCATGGAAAGGCGTGCTACCATGGCTGCCAGGCCTGCGGCCATAGCTCCCGCAACACTCGAGGCGGTTCCTCCGCCGGTGGAATTGTCGGTTGCATCCAGTACACGCATAAAGGCATTGATGTTTTCTTGCATGGGGAGACTCCTTTTCTGTACCTTCATACCTTTATGAAAAGCTTATATGATTTTTGCCAATATGCGCGTTCATTGTGTTTGTTGAGCTGTTCCCGGCATATAGTATTTAGCTCTAAACACGTTCCTTTTTCATCAACCCGACGAACCCAAAGAACCCAAAGAACCCAAAAAACTCAATGAACACGATTTTCCTCAAACCCTTCAATCAGATCATCTCTTTTGAAGATGATCCAAAAAAATATTGCAACCTTTCTGATATACATGTTATATGCATGTTATATATAAGTCGAGTAATGGTCTGTCAAGTATTTTAACTGCATAAATCGAGGGAGATCAATGGCAGATAGGGAGGAGGGAATGTCTCCAAAAAGGGAAATATATGAGAACCTGCGATATCGGATTATCACCAATGAGTTTGGTGCAGGTCAACAGCTCTATGAAAAGGCGTTGATGCAGGAATACCAGATCGGCAGAACGCCCCTGCGGGAAATCTTTCAGGAGCTCCAGCGAAACGGCCTCATCGAGATCATACCCAAGCTGGGAACGCGTGTGGTCAGCCTGGATATGCGGACCTTGCGCGATACTATCCAACTACGCCGCGAGTTGGAAGGGCTGGCGGCTGAACTGGCGGCATTGCATATCGAGCCCGACCAGTTTGACAGACTCCGGGACCTGCTTCAAAGTGCCTCTAAAGTTAAAACCAACTCCATGGATGATCTAAAAAAATTGTCGGACATCGATATGGCATTTCATAGGATCATATACGATGCTTCCGGGAACAGACAGCTCAGGGAAATGATCGAATCACTCCTCTACAAGATGTCCATGTATTGGTTCCAGGTGGGATTTTCCGCCGACGAATTTCGTGAACAGTTTAATGAACTGGAAGAACTCTTACAGGCCATAGAAAAAAGAAAATATACGGAAGCCAAAGAAATCATGAAACGACACATCGATCACTTCAGCACAGTGATCAAGGAAAATATTTTTTAAACAAATAAAAATACTTGGGAGCTTCTTCAAAGCTTAAATAATTGCTTCTTAAGGCGGGCAGTTTTATCCTGAACATATTTCTGGCAACGGCTATTATAGCATTTGTCAAAATAACGTTCCGGTTACACCGTAAAGGGGATTCCATAT
>JAOZSO010000277.1:0-5157 GCA_029939655.1 Desulfobacterales bacterium | reverse complement strand
TGGCGTCCAACGCCGATATCGCGGAAAAAGACCAT
Organism: Desulfobacterales bacterium; assembly: GCA_029939655.1. Lineage (GTDB taxonomy): Bacteria > Desulfobacterota > Desulfobacteria > Desulfobacterales > B30-G6 > B30-G6. Next base: position 5,122 of record JAOZSO010000277.1, on the reverse strand, counting down.
TTGTGGATGGGCACTAGTTAGAATCGATACACAGTAGGCCTGCAATTCTTGTCAATGTCGATACCGATGGTATCTCCGGTTTTGAATCCAAGTGCCTGGAATCTCTTGACCACCTCTTCGTATCTGTCCACATGCCAGTAGACGCTCCACAAGGGATTTCGAACCGTATCGATACCGTAGGCATCGTGGCTGCAGAAATTGAAACGGATCTTCTCCTTGGCAAGCAACGTATCGGCTTCTGAAATAAAACAATCCGTAGCATAGAGATTATTCCGAAGGGCCTTGAACAATCGGTTCTGCTCTTCCGGCGTCTCATCCAGATAATGGTTAGCCACCTGATAGAGATCTTCCGGCGCCTTGAGGCACAGCCCGAGAATGCCGAAACGTTGGTGCATAAGAGCAAATTTTTCCATCTCATTCTCAACATTTTCGATTATGGCAAGCACATCCTCAATCTGCCACGCTTCATTTTCCCAGTCATGGTAAAGTTTCTCACATCCGCTGATGATTTGCAGGTAGAACACCCTCATATCAATCACGTATATAGGCCGTTCACGGTAACTTCTGCGGATCCGACAACGGCGGACCCCATCCAGAACCACTGACCGTTCCACTTCTGTCTGTTCAAGCATTTCAATGCCGGAAATATCTTTGGCCTGCACCACATGGATCTGATCCTCTTTATCGATAATGTATTCAATCTCACACTTGAAACCGAGATAGTCCTGAACCTCATTGGAGATTTCGATCAGACGGATGTTGTGGGGCGTCTGGGTGATGTAAGGGTCATTTTGAAGCTTGCCAACCTGGTTTTTGATGTACCCGAACTCCCAGCAATCACCAATCATCTTGGCCATCACGCTGGTGCCCTCTATCAGGGGCATGACGATGATGCCTGTGGCTTCTGAATCGATCTCCGGTGCATGATAAAACTTCTGCTGGCGTTTGACACTCAGGCGGCGCGTCGTCAGCGCCATTTTAATGATCCGTTTTCGTGCATATTTGATGCCGCCGATATCGGCATATGTCTGTATAGAATCAAACGTACCGCCCCGATAGAATTCCTCCATGGGATGGGCGCTTCGGGCCAAAATTTTGTAACTCTCCCGGTGTTTTTCGAGAAACACCTCGAGTTCCTCAAAATCTTCATTGTCAAAATTTTGGGCCGGCACATACAGAAAATCAGGAACGTTGAATTTCCCTTCCGTCAGCTGTGCCAGCAGCCGTGCTTTTTCAGGTATCTCTAATATCATGGGGTCCCTAACATCTTGGAAATTCTAATCCATACCAAATGACACAAATTCGAATAATCAAAACAAACTGTATAGGATTGAACCGGCATATTTTATTTCTTGACGTTGCCTTCTCGGGAAGGTAAACTTCTGACTGAACACTCAGCCAAATACTAATTATATCATGGTATTGTCGAAATGTCTAAAAAAAAATGCTAACTTTCAGGAATGGATGAATGCTTAAAAAACTATTACCATTTTTAGCCTGGTTCGACCGCTATGATCTTGACATCGCTAAAAAAGATTTATTGGGAGGCGTTACCGTCGCGCTCGTTCTTATTCCACAATCCATGGCCTATGCGCAGCTGGCAGGCCTTCCCATACAGGCCGGTTTGTATGCTTCCCTGCTCCCTCCGATCATTGCCATCCTCTTTGGATCAAGCTGGCAGCTTGCCACGGGTCCGGTTGCTGTCGTCTCTTTGATGACTGCAGCCGCTCTGGAGCCGATTGCCACCACCGGGAGTCTGGGTTACATGTCCTATGCCCTGCTGCTGGCATTCATGGTCGGTCTTTTTCAGTTTTCATTGGGTATCCTGCGACTCGGTTTGATTATCAACCTGCTCTCGCATCCCGTAATCAACGGTTTTACCAATGCCGCCGCCATAATCATTGCCACATCCCAGCTCCCCAAGATGCTCGGGATACACATAGACAAGGGCGGCTACCATTATGAAACACTCATCCGGGTTGTAGAAACAGCTATCCAGTATACACACTGGCCGACACTCCTGATGGGTGTTTTAGCCTTTGTCATTATGGTTGTCACCAAGCGTCTTGACAGCCGATTGCCGGGTGTCCTGGTAGCTGTCATCGTAACAACCCTTATCTCATGGGCATTCCATTTCGAGCACAATATCAGCGTCAATATGTCGGCCATAAAACACGCCGAGACGGCCCATTTGATCGAAGAATTCAATCAAATAGGCCGGATGATTCCGGTTCTATCGGAACAACGTACCCTTCAGAAGAAAAAGCAGATGTCCGCTAAAAAGGAAAACGATATCTTTGCCATGCTGGATGCCCACAGAGAGGTGGACGGACTGACGATTCAAATCGATCAACTGAAATACCAGGTTCACCTCATCCGTACAAAAATCAGGAGCCTGTTGTTTGTCCAGACAATGCAGCCTGATGGCAGAATCAGTTTTTCTGAAAAGTCCGGATTTAGCCGGGACTTAACGCTGGACAGGCGGATCTATCGTATTCATGTCGGCAATGATACTATCGATCCAAATCAGGTCATCTTTATGGGTGGCGGTGAGGTTGTCGGTCACATTCCGAAAGGCATCCCATCGTTGAAGCCGGTACCATTCAACGCATCCATATTCAGCCACCTGCTGCCTTTTGCTGTTATCATTGCGCTACTCGGTTTTATGGAGGCCATCTCCATTGCTAAAGCAATGGCAGCAAAAACAGGCCAGCGACTCGACCCCAACCAGGAGTTGCTGGGACAAGGGCTGGCCAACATGGCAGGCTCCTTTTCCAGCGGATATCCGGTTTCCGGTTCCTTTTCCCGATCGGCGGTTAACCTTAAAGCAGGCGCTGTTACGGGTATGTCATCTGTTTTTTCCAGTTTTATCGTACTGGCATGTCTGCTGTTTTTTACACCCCTTCTCTACCATCTCCCGCAATCTGTACTGGCGGCGGTCATTATGATGGCGGTGGTCGGGCTGATCAACATCTCCGGCTTTGTCTATGCCTGGCGTGTCAAGCATCACGACGGCATCATTTCGGTGCTGACATTTCTGAGCACGCTCTTATTTGCACCGCATCTTGACAAGGGTATTTTCGTGGGTGTCGGTCTTTCTCTGGCAGTCTTTCTGTACAAATCCATGCGCCCCACCATGGCGTCTCTGTCCCTGAGCCCGGACAAAGGGTTGCACGATGCACTGGCCTTCGGGCTCAGAACGTGTCGATACATCGATGTCGTCCGCTTTGACGGACCCCTCTTTTTTGCCAATTCGAGTTATCTCGAAGAGCAGATCGCCCGTCATCGAAAAAACCAGCCCGATCTGAGACATATCCTCCTGGTATCGAACGGTATCAACGATATCGACGCTTCCGGGCAGGAAACATTGTCTCTTTTAATCGACAGGGCCAGGAGCGCCGGAATAGATATCTCCTTGAGCGGCGTCAACGATTCGGTCATGGCCGTGTTGGAACGCACCCACCTGGTTGCCAAGATCGGCAAAGATCATATTTTCCCCAATTTAGATTTGGCATTGCGTACCATTCATAAAAAAACGCACAATAACAGCGAAGAGGAAAACTGCCCTTTACAAACAGTGGTCTTCCGTACGTCGGAAACAGAGAAAACGGAACCTTGATTAATCGTTTTAAGTTTTAGGCAAGCCCCAAGCTACGAGCTATTAGCGACAATAAATTACGCACGAAGTGCAAATGACACTCGAAGAGTAAATAACAGCCGGAGGCGTAATATCGCGCGCAGGGCTATGACAGCCGAAGGCGAAATGTCGCACGAAGTGCAAAAGAGGGAGAAGAACCATGGCCATTATCAAACTATTCAGCGGCTCCCATTGCCTCAAGGATGAGGTGGTTCGAAATATCATAGAAACCACCGGTTATCAGGAAATAACGGATCAAGATGTCGTGCAGACATCTGCAAAGCATTCGGACATGTCGGAAACGAAATTATTTCGGGCTTTTTCGGCCAGGACATCCGTATTCAACAAATTCACCCGGGAAAAGGAAACCGCTGTGGCCCATTTAAAACTTGCCTTATCCAGCTTGTTGGATAAAAGTGAGTTTATCATCAGCGGTTATTCCGGACTGTTGTTACCTAGAAAAATCAGCCATGCGATGGGAGTTTGCCTGATTGCCGATTTAAAATCCAGAATTTCCAACGCTGTTGCGCGGGAATCGTTGTCTAAAAAGGAAGCTCAAAAATCAATCCGGCGTTCTGATGGAGATTGTGCCGGCTGGACGGCCCTGCTTTTCGATATATATGACCCATGGAACCCTTCACTCTATGACATGGTGATTCCGATGGACAAAAAGAAGCCCGAAGAAACGGCAAATAAGATCATTCAAAATGCAGCCAAGGACGTGGTTCGGGCAACTTCCGATTCAATTCAGGCCGTCATGGATTTCAGGCTTGCCGCAGAAGTTGAAGTTGCGCTGTCCCGGAACGGGCATCACTGCGGCGTAAACGCCGATGTTGGTGAAATCACATTGACCATCAACAGGCCGGTACTTGTTTTGAACCGGCTTCAGGAAGAGCTAAAGAGCATCGTTGAAAAAGTCCCGGGTGTTTCTGCCGTCAATACGGTTGTGGGAAAGTCGTTCCACCAATCCAGCATCTACCGCAAGCATGACTTTAAACTGCCATCGAAAGTACTGCTGGTGGATGATGAGCGCGAGTTTATCGAAACACTTTCAGAGAGGCTCCAGATCAGAGATATGGGCGCTGCCGTCGCCTTTGATGCCAAATCAGCCATGGACGTTGTTGCCCAGGACGAACCGGATGTAATGATTATCGATCTCAAAATGCCGGGAATCAATGGCATGGAGATGCTCAAGAGAATTAAACAGACCCGACCCAACATCGAAGTGATTGTTTTGACCGGCCATGGGTCCAGGGACGACCAGGAACAGTGTATGGCCATGGGAGCATTTGCCTATCTGCAAAAGCCGGTGGACATCGACGAACTGGGAGATGTCCTTAAGAAGGCCCATGCCAAAATCAACAACCGTTGGGACTAAACACCCTGGCATAGAGGACCCGGCACTGATTCAACCCTATAAGGGATTAATATTATGCACATTCAACTTATGATAAATTCTAAATCCGAATATCGAAATACGAAACA
>JAOZSO010000276.1:0-5161 GCA_029939655.1 Desulfobacterales bacterium | reverse complement strand
CCACGATCTCTGCATCTGGTTTTCGGTTCGGACCCACCGTCACGAAAAACCTCAACCAGACGGGATACCACCCGAGCTGACCCATATCGACGACCTGTTCGAAGTTGTGATTCAACTTCAGTCGGAGGGAAAAAACATCCATGTCAAAGCCACCAAAGGTGGGAGAACAGACGGGTTGGCTTCAGGCTTGATTCTCGATCCCTCGACCATGCTGATGGTGACCGAAAGCGATTAGCCCTTTCACGCCGGCAACGTGGGTTCAAGGATCCAAGGGGCAGGTTCTCATCTCCCTGCTCCGGGCACATGGAACAACATACTACTCGCAGATAGCCAACACCTGGTGGCTGCATCACTCGAATCCTTGAACCCTGGACCCCTGGAACCCTTTAGCCGCACATTCTTAAACTAGTGTTCGCCTAAAAGCGAGGGATTTTCTCCCATTCCCCAAATGGGACATTAAGATGAAACTCAAATACAAAATACTACTTTTGTTTGCGACCGTGAGCCTCGTTGTCCTGCTAATCATCGGCGGCCCAGTCTCATACCGGCTAAAAAATGAACGCTTAAAGTCCATTTATCAGGGTCTTCAAGGCCGGCTAATCGACATTAATTTTGTCGTTACGAGTTTTTTTACCGATATTGAAAGAGACTTGGATGGCATTGTCGCCAACCCATATGTCCGATCAAAATATGATGACGGTTTTACCAGTTTTATCGACGCCGACGCCTCCTCATTTGAATATCATATCGGTGAACTGGAGAAAAAGATTATCGATGTTTTTTCGCGCTACAGGAACAGTCATGATCATGTAAACTCCGTATACATGGGGCGTGAAAACGGAAGTTTTGTTAGATCACACAAAAGAAATCGACCGACCCGATACGACCCCAGGGACAGACCGTGGTATCAGTTAGGAAGGAATAATCCAGGAGAAATCCTACGAACGGAGCCTTATTCTTCGGTTACCTCAACAGATGTCAACATCGGTGTTGTCACCACTCTCCTGGATCATGATGGAAGCGTTTATGGTGTAGTGGGGATCGATGTAACCCTGGATAACCTGACCCGGTACATAGAAAAGATCAGGGTTGGACGTAACGGATATCTCATTTTACTGGATGCCGATGGCACAATTTTGGCCGCTCGGGACAAGTCCATGGTATTCCAGAATATCGATGCAATTTGTAAAGACAATCTGAACAACCTGTTTGCTAACAAAAAGGGAACCATTTCCTTCAGCAAAGACAATCATAAACATTATCTTATCTTTAGCCATTCTCCTGTGCTCGATTGGAAAATTGCATTCGTCATTCCATCAAAAGAAATCGAGCATGAAGTTGGCGTCTTAATCATTCAGGTTTTAATTGTGCTGACGATATCGTTGTTTTTATTGAGTGTAATAACCATTGTCGGCCTCGAATATTTTGTCGTCAAGCCATTGAGCAAACTGAATGAAAGCACTCAAATCATCGCAAGTACCGGAGAACTTGATCACCAAATTCAGATACCGGCGGGCGATGAAATCGGGAACCTGGCGACATCTTTCAATCACATGATCAGAGACCTTAAATTGCACATTGAAAAATTAACCGAAACCACGGCATCTAAGGAGAAAATTGAGAGTGAGCTAAGAATTGCCCATGACATACAGATGGACCTCTTACCCAACGTTTTCCCACCCTTCCCGGATAGAACGGATTTTGATATTTTTGCCGAAATAGAACCAGCGAAACATGTGGGAGGCGACCTCTACGATTTTTTCTTCATCGATGACGATCACCTCTTTTTTGTGATTGGTGACGTGTCCGATAAAGGTGTCCCGGCTGCGCTGTTTATGGCCAGAACCAAGGCGCTGATTAACTTAACGGCCAAAAGTCATTATAGTCCGGATAAAATTATGGAAGTCGTAAACAGGGAACTTAACATCAACAACGATTCCATGATGTTTGTTACAGTCTTTTGTGGTGTTTTAACGATGAAGACGGGAGAGGTTTGGTATACCAATGCCGGACACAATCCGCCGTTAATTGTTCGGTCAGAGGGTGGCGCCGCGTTTTTAAAACAAACCGGAGATACGGCTCTGGGTTTTGAGACGAATCTAACGTTCAAAAAAACCTGTGTAATATTAAATCCAGGTGATATCCTTCTTATGTATACAGATGGTGTTACGGAAGCTTTTGATAAGAACAATACAGCGTTTTCGAAAGAAAGATTAATGGAAGAAGTAAATTTTCATTCCCGGGAATCGATTAAGAAGATGGTGCTCGGTATTTTGAAAAGGGTTAAAACATTCAGCGGAGAGGAACCCCAGTCAGATGATATTACTCTCCTGGGGATAAAATATTTCGGATCATCTCCAAAAGAGTTGATCTAAACTAATTGTTGAGAAGATCCATTAAGCTTTCTGAATTCCTGGATGCGTCGACGCATGATGTCAAAGCCTGTCATTTTAAATTCTGACATGGCCTCCTGAAACACCTCCGGTTTTTGCAGGAGGCGCTCAACTTTATCATGAAGTAGTTGAGGAGAAACCCTCTCCCAGGGAATATAGTCCAACAGATTCCTCTCGCTAAAACATTGCGCGCGGAGGGTTTGTTCCAGGCGGGGTGTTTCGCGAGGAATGAGAAGCGAAACTGTTTTCTGACTCATCAATTCACAAACCGTATTGTACCCTCCCATGCTGATCACCAGGTCTGCCGCTGCAAAGATTTTTTCCATTTGTCGATAGAAATGGAATACTTTGACCTTCAGTTTTTTAGATCGCCCAAAAATTTCCTTCCGTTGGGCTTTTGGCATGAAAGGACCTGTTATCAGGATACTTCGGTAAGGTATGATGGGGCCTTGATCTTCCAGCATGGATAGATACGCATCCATCACTGGATAGCCGTCACCTCCGCCACCGGTGGTAACAACGACCAACTTATCTGCCTTCCTGATTTTATGTCTTTTTCTCTCCCGGATAGCGTCCTTATTCGATTTGATCTCACGGGGGATGTAACCGGTAAACTGAATTTTCCGACTGATGCTCTCAGGAATACCATATTCTTTGATGGGGTCGTAATAGTCCTGGATCCCGTAAGTCCATATTTCACTGTAATACGTGTCCAGGGCTTGATAAATCCCCTTTTTTTTCCAGTTATCCTTTACGGTTTCGGCATCATCCATAATGTCCCGAAGTCCTAAAACCGTACGTGTATTGGGGCAGCACTTCCGCAGCCATTTAAGTGTTGGCAGGATTTCCTTTTTCAAGCCCAGTGGTTCTTTATCCACGATAAACATATGTGGTTGGAACGCTTTGACAGTTGCCGTAATGATTTTTTTCCGGATATCCAGGGCATGACCGGCATTGATTTTGATGGACATCGGTAGATATTCTTCATTTGTTTTCTTTATCATCCCCGGAATACGGACAAAATCAACCTGTTCAGGAAAAGAAAACCTTCCGGCGATGGGTGATCCGGTCAGAATGAGGATATTGGTGTTTGGATTTCGTAATTGCGATGCGATGGCCATGGTTCGCCGAATATGGCCGAGTCCATAGGTATCATGGGAGTACATCACAATGTTATATGATTTACTTTTTAAATTCATTCTACAGTTAACCGGTATTCAATCCATTTACCACCAGATTTCAGAATATTTGTATCTCCAAGGTCTTGTTTTGATCATTCGCAATTTGGATCATTCGGTATTGTTTAGGATTTCGAATTTCGTGCTTCGGATTTAAGTAACTACCACCATCGGCATAGCCAAATATCTCTAACCTGGCCCAAAGGACCAGGTTTTAAACGCCGAAATAAAGACACCCTAGTCCTGGTTGGTGATGATTTCGAACAGATACTTGGCTGCCATTGCTGCACCGGCCAAATTAATTTCCGGTTTTGGCAATCTTGAAGAGCGAATCTGTCGTATTAAAACCTGCGCAAGGTCATCACCTTTTATATCTTTTTCTTTATAAGTAATCAGACGGTCTCTGTTAAGAAAACTGAGTCGAGTCATATGGGCTTGCTGTTCTTCATCCTGCATTCCCCGCAACAGGACCACTGCGGGAATATTGGCATAGAACACATCGGTTAAACTGTTGTAACCGCCATAGATAACGGCAGTTTTCGCCTTCAGCAATGCTTGTTGATATTGCTCATCAGCCGGCGTCACCTTACAAAACGACAATTTTTCAAAAAGATTTTGAATCCACTTCTGGTTTGAAAAATCGTCCGGCGATCCGACGAATAATCGCCATGTCCCATATTGGGGCCCAATTTTATTCAACGCATGGAAAAGCTGGTTTATGATATGTTCGGTATCTTCGCCCAACCATGGGATTGAAACAACACCTGCTATATCATCATCCGTACTGTGTTGCAACGACAGCCATCGATCAAGCTCGGATATCCGGCACACATAACCGGTCTCTACAGGCTGAATAGCAAAGTGGTTTTTCAGGGTTCTCACTTGTTCTTCTCCCAACAAGTGACTGTCGCCATACCACAAAAGGTGCCTATAGTGCTCTGAAAAAAGCCTTTTTGCGAGGTCTGACCAAACTTGAGGTACACTGCCCACCCAACCCCGCACACCCAGCACCCAAGTGGTATCTGTATCACGAGTTGTTTCTAAAGAAGGTACAAGTTCCTTGTGTTTTCCCTGAGGGGTATGATCAGCCAGGATGCAGCGCGGGTGTAATACCCTGATAAGATGTTCAATAATACGGCGTCTGCACTCACCTAATTCGGTATCTGTAAGGTTGATGAAGCTTGACCGCCCGGTGGAAACGCCATCCACGACCTTTGTTTGGTAAGCGGGTAACTTCAACCAGTCCAGAGGTACATGGTCAATAAGTTGTGATGCCATCCTGCTGCCTGTAATAAATAACACTTTTAGTTCAGGATAAAGGCGCCGAACTGCCATACCGATGGCAATGCTGCGGCTGGCATGCCCGAGGCCACGGCCATCATGTGCATATATCAAAAGATCCAACCGGGAAGCTGTCATGACAGGAAAAATAAAATCTTTATCGCCCCAAAGTCAAGCTATAAGATTTAAAATAGATTTACAATCACATTTCAATAGCCTAAAAAGGCATAACAACTTTAAGCGGATAAAAATAAAAATGATACAGCTTTCAAACATAAAAGCATTAAATATCGAAGCCTCATCTAGTTG
>JAOZSO010000275.1:0-5161 GCA_029939655.1 Desulfobacterales bacterium | reverse complement strand
GTAATATTGAAAACCTTTACAGGTTGGAATTTTCCTTTTGCGCTAATGGGGTTGAGTGCATCCATGTTAAATTGCGCGTGCACTTCCTGGCGGGTATTTTCTGATATAATGATCTGCCCAGCTTTTGCAGCAGAACAAATCCTTGAAGCTGTGTTTACCGTGTCGCCAATAACAGAGTAACTCATGGTTTGGGTAGAACCGATATACCCGGCCACCAGGGTCCCCGTATTGATCCCGATGCCGATCTTTATTTCCTTTTGCCCTCTATCCCTCAAAGAGGCGTTGAATTTGACGAGTTCCCGTTGAATATCGATGGCTGCAAAGCAGGCTCTTGCGGCATCGTCTTCATGGGTAACCGGGGCACCCCATATAACCATCATCGCATCGCCAATAAACTTATCGACCGTTCCCTCGTGCCGGAAGACAATATCCACAATAATCTCGTAGTGCTCGTTCAGCATTTGCAGTACTTCTGCTGCAGGTATGTTTTCGCTCATGGCCGTGAAGTCGCGTATATCCACAAACATCACTGTGGCTGTACGATTTTCACCACCCTTTTCTACAGTCAAGCTGCCGGAGACAACCATTTCAGCTAGATCCGGGGAAAGTAATCGCTGAAACCTCTCCCGGGTAGCTATCTCCTTGAGGCTCCTTTCTTCGGCTTTCTTTCTCAGATTGATGGCATATTGGGCATGGGATCCAAAAATGACGAAAAGGCAGATGACGATCAGACGCGGCCAGATATCATCATATCCGGCACCGAAAAGATGGCTGCCAAAACTGTATTCGTATGACCCAAACAGCGACAGGATGGTGTCCAGGATCCAGTATACGCCGGCTATACCCAACCCGATCAGCACCATTTTGTCTGTCAATCCGACGCGCATTTTCATGCTATCTCCAAATATAGTATGATGAATTTCTCGTTTAAAGCAGATCTGATTTCTTTTTTCAAGCATGTTGCGCCTTTTGCCCTGTATGTGTTTTATTTCTTGACAAATATGCCTGTTTATGAGAAACATACTTTGTATATATTTATAGGTAATAGTTGTATACTTATCGTATATATATATAAAGTTATAACATATCATTAAACGGAGCCCCCCCTTGGCCAAGAAAGACGAAATTTCCTCCACAGAAAAGCTGCTGGGTCTAATTCGCCAAAAGGAAAACAGAGCAGAACCCCCTGGGTCACCGGAACCTTCAGAAACCTTTCAGAAACCACCGCAGCAGACAATTCTTTCAAATGTCGTTCCCATGAGAAAGGGGACCGCTGTCGGTATCGATATTGGCTATCATGAACTCAAATTGGCAAGGATCAATCGGGTATCTGATAAACGTCAGGAATTGATCGACTTTATCAGCATCCCCTATGAAGAAGACATCACGCCCAGCAGCACGAAATTTCCTCATTTTTTACGCGATACATTAAAAAATTTCTGTGGCAGAAACAAAAAGATTGCCCTGTGGAATGCCATATCGTCAGCCAAGGTCGAAACCAGAAATCTTAAAATTCCCAAAGTCTCCAAGAAACAGATCGACAATGCAACCTATTGGACGTTGAAAAAAGACTTGTCTTTTAACGAAGATGAGATGCTTTTCGACTATGAAGTTATAGGTGATGTCGTTGAGGACGGCATCAATAAAATTGAAGTGATGGCCTATATAGCTCCCCGGCAGGAAATCGCCCAGCAGAAAAATCTTTTTGAGAAGATCGGATTTCCGCTGACAGGTATTTCCATTATTCCTTTTGCACTTCAAAATCTGTTTCGAACCGATGTGGTCGACACCCTCGGGAAAGATATTTGCAGCCTGTTCATTGGGAGAGACTGGTCCAGGATCGTTATATACTCCAACGGGAATCTCGTCCTTTCGAGAGGTATCAAGGCCGGCATTCGAAGCATGATCGAGGCAGTTGCCCAGGAAATCAGTAAAAGCAAAATGGATATGGCCCAGGAATCGGTTCAACCATCCGAAAGCAGCATTTTCGGAATCGAAGAGGAAAGCTACATTCTCGATATCGACGAAGCTCGGAAGATTTTCTTTGACCACATTTGTAATGCTGAACCGATTTTACTGGAAGAAACCGGTCACATACTCAGAGAGCATGACGTATTCGGCATGATTCAACCGGCCCTCGAGCGCCTGGTCAAACAGGTTGAGAGAACCTTGTCGCACTACTATCTCCATTTCAACAAAGACCGTGTGAGCAAGGTCTATGTGTCCGGCCAGATGAGCGTTTACGAACGACTATTCGTCTTCATGAAAGAACAGCTCGACATCCCCATCGATACGATGAATCCTTTTTCGGCAAGATTGAATTATATGGGCATTGCTACCATACCTGAAACCCTGTCAGAGAAAGAAGCCTTTGCTCCAGCCATCGGCATGGCGCTTTCCAATAATTCCCTGACGCCTAATTTCATCTACACCTTCAAAGACAAACAAATAGCAGACAACGCACGCAAGGTTAACCAGAGCATTGTTGCCGGCATTCTTTTTTTTCTCGCCATATGTTTCGGACTGTTTCTATGGGGTAACAATCTGATAGATGAAAAAAGGCTGGAACTTGCGAAACTACAGGCAGAGGTTGAAACTTTCAAACCTCTCGTCAATAAAAACCTCATCATCGATCTGGCATCCAAAACCCGGAATAAGCGAAAAGCCATTAAAGAACTTGGGGAAAAGTACAAAGGCCTAGCGGTTATTAATGAGATATCATCCATAACCCCGCCGGAAATACGATTACTCAGCATATCGGCCACAATGGATAAAAAACCGCAATCGAATGGAAAACAATCCAAGCAACAACTTGAGTTGGAGGGGGTTATCCTGGGTGACCGCCTTACATTTGAATCAACGCTGGCCGGCTATATCGTCAAACTGAAGGGATCTCCCCTGTTTCAGACGCCCAGCGTTGAAAACAAATCCTTTAAATATCTCGACAAAAAAGAAGTGTTGATCTTTACAGCTAAACTTGACCTGGTTTAAAATTATTCTTTCGACCTAAAACCGGGTTTACAGACAAAGTGCCCTTTGAAAATCGCTCAGTGCTGGTGTAGTTCAAGGGTCTCTATGGATATTGGACAAATCAATGGATAGAAGTAAGCTGCCGACGAAAAATATCTTGTTCATCATTTTATTCGGCGGAGGAATTCTCCTTTTTGTGCTCCTGTCTATATTTCCCAATTATATTGCTTACAGCAACATTGAAAATGAAATCAATGCGGTCAGGCAACAGATCGAGGAACAGAAAATTCTTTCTCCTATTTTTACCGACCTGTCTGATAAAACTAAATTCGAAAACCCTGAAAATCTTCCTTTTCCCAAAAAAGAAAAACTGTCTAAAAACGAGACCGGCAACATATCGGCCATCATCCAAGACATCATTCGGCAAAACGATTTTAAGCTCGACAGCATCTTAACCGATGTTGGTGGATTGATGAATGGTTCCGGGATGCTCGAGATAAGTCTTGAAATGACGGGAGATTTCATTAATCTCCGAAATATGATACTTCAATTCGGGACGCTACCCTATCTTGAGCACATTGAAACTATCCGAATCGAGAACACCAACAAAAAACAGAAGGTCTCGATGAAACTCTGGATCGCTCAAGAACAATAAAATCGTTTCACGATTTTATAGGACGCGACCTTGTCGCTATTTTGACAAAAATTATAAATATTAGTTTTAACGTTTAAATACAAACACTTGGATTCTTAGATCCTCGGACCTCAATATTATGGCGAATAGAGAGAAAATCATACTACTGGTGATGATCATCGTTGTCGCTTATGCTGGCTACGCCTATTTTTCTGATTCCGGCGACAACCCTATCGTGGAAGGTTCTAATCAGAAACTATCGGAAATGAAAAAGTTCGTTGTAGACGCTGCCACGAATTTGTCCAATGAATACATCTCAGCCGCTGATAAATACATCATTGATCAGGCTGAAAAAGACTGGCCGCAGGACCCTTTCCTGCAATCCGGCGCACGCCTCACATCCGAGCCGTTTGAGGCCCGTGCCGAGGTAACGGTTCAAACCGTTCAAATATCCTATACCGGATTTTTGCAGACATCCGATACGCTCATCGCCATTGTCAATGGTTCCGAGTATGAAACCGGCGATCAACTGAACGAGACAGGGTATTACGTTAAAAAGATATTGCCGACCAAGATAGTCCTGGGGCTTGAGAATAATTCTGACACCACTATCCTTCCCTTAGATGAACCCGTTAACATATCATTGGAAGAAAAGGAATAAGCTGTCAAAATGAAAAGACAAATCACATATTCGCGTATCGTCCGATGGATGCTTTCCGTCTTTTTCCTGCTTTCTCTACTTTCCGGTTGTGCGAACAAGCAGGATGAAGTAGAAGCCGATCAGTTTTTCAAACAATGGAAAACGACTGCTGAAAAATCCAAAGGCTATTCCCCCCAGTCAAGAAGGCGCACCATCAAGCTGCCACCGCGTGTATTGACCGTCAAAGAAGCGGAAAAGCAGAAAAGCGACAAACCGCTTCCAACCAAAAAAATTACCATGCGCATACACGAAACCGATGTAACGGTACTTCTCAGAGCTTTGACACGCGCAGTCGGTTTGAATTTAATCCTCAATGAAAATGTAAAAGGAACCGTCAACATCGATATAAAAGATGCTTCATGGGACCAGGTTTTTGTGAGCATCCTCAATACCCAGGGCCTCTCTTATGCCTGGGATGGGGATATCATCCGTATTGTGACGCATGAAGATATCAACAGGGACCTGGAACGGTTGACCACCGAACAAAAAATCAAGACCCAGAAAAAAGATGTGGAACTGGTGGAACCATTGATTACCCAGGTTGTTGCAGTTGAATTTTCCGATGCCAAGAAACTCCAGGAAAACCTTTCCATGTTCCTGTCCCAAAACGAGAAAGACCAACCCATCGGTTCCGTCATGGTGGATGAACATACCAATTCTCTCATCATTCAGGCAATTTATAGTGATCTGGAAAGAATGCTCCCACTGATCCTCAAGCTCGATAAACCAACGCCTCAAATCCTGATTGAAGCGCATATTGTCGAGGCGTCAAAAAAAGTCGCCATGGAACTGGGGGTACAGTGGGGCGGTCTCTATAACAGCGGTGATCTTTGGATCACACCCGGTGCGAATTCATC
>JAOZSO010000274.1:0-5187 GCA_029939655.1 Desulfobacterales bacterium | reverse complement strand
GACAACAGATTTAACCCGGAGTAATAGCGTGCTATTTTGAGGAGTTAAATCATGGTGTCCAACGCCGATATCACGGAAAATGACCATTTATGGATGGGCACTAAATAATATCTATCCTCACAATGGTGATAACCCTATGGACAGTACTGAATTCTCTTTGTTTCGGAAAAAACTGCAAAAAACGCAAAAAGAACTTGCTCAATTGCTGGGAACGTCACTCAAGGCCATTCACAGCTATGAGCAGGCCTGGAGAACCATCCCTCCCCATGTTGAAAGACAGTTATTTTACCTGGCAATGAAAAAAAGAGGCCTTGTGGACCCTCAAAAAAACTGTTGGACCATCAAAAAATGCCCTCCGGAAAAACGCAGAGCCTGCCCTGCCTGGGAGTTCCAAGCAGGGAATATGTGCTGGTTTACCTGTGGGACCCTCTGTTCCAATGAGGTACAGGACAAGTGGGCTAAAAAAATGCTTATTTGCCGGGAGTGTGAAGTCCTTGCGCCTATTCTTGATGCCATTAAAACCTGATTGACAACCCATACCGACATGAAAGTCATATCCATCGCCACCAGCAAGAAAAAGGGAATCCGCAAAACACCGGTTTCATCCGTCCAGTTGATCGAAGATCACGGCATCGAAGGGGATGCGCATGCCGGCCCCTGGCACCGGCAGGTAAGTCTTCTGGCCATGGAAGATATCCATGGCATGCAAGCAAAGGGCGTTGATGTCGACTTCGGAGATTTTGCCGAAAATATCGCTACCAGCGGCATTGATTTGCCCGGTTTGCCCATCGGAAGCCGCCTCAGGATAGGGCATACGGTTCTCCTTGAAATCACCCAGATTGGCAAAGAATGTCACAACAAGTGTGCCATTTACTACCAGGCAGGTGACTGCATTATGCCGAAAAGAGGTATTTTCGCCAGAGTGATAGCAGGCGGGAAAATATCTTGCAACGATGACATTCAGATCATAGATAAATAGATGATGCTGATAGATAATTTTTTAAGCTTTGGGCAGGAATTCCTGGGGTGTCGATATCCCATCATGTGCGGTGCCATGACCTGGATCAGTGATTACAGGCTCGTGGGAGATATCGGAAATGCCGGTGGCTTTGGATTTTTAGCCGGTGGCAATACGCCTGTGGACATCCTTGGAAAAGAGATCACGGCTGTCCGGAAGTATTCCGACAAACCTTTTGGTATCAACCTCATAACAGTTTCACCCATTTACAAAGATCAACTGAAGATGGTTTGCGACATGAAATGCGACATCATCATGTTTGCAGGCTCAATTCCAAGAGAGCCGGAAATCCGGAAAGCCCAGGAATCCGGCGCTAAAGTCATCTGCTTTGCTCCCACGGCGCCCCTGGCCAAACGGCTCATAAAGATGGGAACGGACGCGTTGATGCTGGAGGGGTCCGAAGCAGGAGGCCACATCGGTCCTGTCACCCTCTCCGTACTGCTGCAGGAGGTTCTCTTTACAATCGATTCCGTGCCCATTTTTGTTGCCGGAGGTATTGCAACCGGCCGCATGATGGCCCATCTGCTCATGATGGGAGCTGCCGGCATTCAGATGGGAACCCGGTTTGTCATGTCTGATGAATGTAAGGCCCACCCGGAGTTCAAAGAAACCTTCAGAAAAGCCAAAGCCAAAGATGCCGTGGCAACCCCGCAATTCGACAGTCGCCTGCCCGTCATCCCTGTAAGAGCGCTGAAAAACAAAGGGACCACACAGTTCGGCAAGCTTCAACTCGACATCATGGAACGGCTGAACGACGGCACCATCGATCCACAGCAGGCTCAGTTTGACGTTGAAAACTTCTGGGCCGGCGCACTTCGGGAAGCGGCCATAGAAGGAAAGGTTCACACAGGGTCATTAATGGCCGGACAATCGGTGGGCCTTGCGAACAAGGTAATGCCCGTCAGGGACATCATCGCTGAACTCGTTCAGGACGCGGAAAAAGAACTCCAACGGATTCATCGGGTATTCGACACCACCTGCACCTAACCCGACCCGAATATTTCACGGAGCAATCTTAGCGCATCCGCGGCGTTATTCAGTCTTCGCAGTAGCATACTACGGCTTCAGACTGAAATGCCTTGCGGCTGCACCAACCTTGCTTCGTGAAATATCCGGGTTCATTTCTTTTAAGAAATTAGGGGATAACTTATCTATCTATTCTGAAATCCGGTTACAATTATAGCATTTGTCAAAATAACGTTCTGTTTACTCCGATATCCGTTAAACTCATTCGGAACATATTTATGGCAACCCTTATAAAGCTCAAGTTTCGCTACAAACGGAGGTCTTCGGGGATTCGTTTTTAAGCCGGGCAACTGTTTGAAGATCCTTAGGACCCGTTAGGACCGCCGCTTTGTTGCAACGATTTCAGGTAGAGAACTACCCTTTTTCATAAAATATATTTTGATAAAACTGGCAGCGGCGGATCTTACGGTGCCTTAGGAGCGAGTTTTGGCCGGCTTAAAAACGAATTTCCGAAGGCCGGCAAACTTCCGAAATTGCGGTTTGTTTACAACCCGTTTCTAATAATTTCCAGGCTAACCATCTCCCAGAATACATAGTCCATCCCTGACGTGAACCGTCCGGTCCGTATGTTGGCACAGTTTTTTGTTATGGGTCACCATGATGACGGTCTGCCCCTCATGGTTCAGCTGTTTCAACAAGTCGATGACATCGTCCGCTGTCTTGCTGTCAAGATTTCCGGTGGGTTCATCTGCCAGCACAATGGGTGGTCTGTTCACGATAGCACGTGCGATGGCCACACGCTCCTGCTCACCTCCGGATAGCTGGTCCGGCAGGCGGTTTTTCTTGTCCTGAAGCCCCACTTTCTCAAGCGCCACCGCAGCCATGTCTGCCTGATTATCCTTTTTAATACCGGCGATGGAAAGGGGGATCTTTACGTTTTCCATTGCGGTCAAATATGGAATGAGCTGAAAAGACTGAAAAACAAATCCCACATACTCGCTCCGAAAATCTGCGCGTTGTTCACTGGTCAGACCATACAGGTCCAGTGTATCTACCCATACATTTCCCCGGGTGGGTTGATTCAGGCCCCCCAGGGCCGACAGGAGTGTGCTTTTGCCCGCTCCGGACTGGCCTACGATGCTGACAAACTCGCCGTCGTCGATGAAGAAACTCATTTCCTTGATAGCGCAGACCGTAGTATCACCGGTCATGTACTCTCTTCCCAGATCCTGAATTTCGATAAGATGATCGTTACCATTCATTGTTTTATTTTCCTGTTACGTATCTAAATATTAGGTTCTTCTCCCAATTTTAGTTGGGAGAAAGGATCCAAGGGGTCCAGGATTCAAGGATTCAAATGTTTAACTCGGACCCTTGTATGCTGGGATGCTTTGAGGCTGGGAAGCTGGGAAGCTGGGAAGCTGGGACGCCGCTGTTCGCTTATAGCTGTCAGCTACCCTCGAACCCTTGTATCACCCTCGGACCCTTGAACCCCATTTTCTCCCCTGTTACAGAGCCCGCAAAGCCGAACTGGGATCCATTCTGCTGGCTTTCACGGCCGGATAGAGGCTTGCCAACAGGCTCAGTGACACCGAGAGAATCAGCGAAACGCCGCCCAGCGTCACATCCAGGCTGGATAAGGTACTTTCCTGAATAATAAACGGGATCGCCAGCCAGGCAATGCCATTGCCTATGAGATATCCCAGAAAACCACCGATCAAGCCCACCACCATGGCCTCCAGGAGAATGATCTGCATGATGTGGCCCTGTCGGAAACCGATAGCGCGGAAAATTCCGATTTCTCGGGTCCGCTCGTTTACCGAGCCCATCATGGTCACGAATACGAGAAGCGAGCCGATAAAAATCACCAGGGCAGCGACACCGTAGCTGAAGGATTTTATCATTTCGATAGACTGCATTTTTGACATGACAGCCTGTTTCAAGGCCGTCACCTTGGCGTTGGGAAACTTTTCCGCAATCTGGAGGGTAATTTCGGTAATGGGACAGCCACGGCAAAAAGCTGAGATTTCCACCATGGAAATGCGTCCAGGTTTGCCCAGAACCGTTTGAAAACGGTGCAGGTCCCCAACGATAATACCGTCTTCAGGACCACCGGTGGGGTGCAAAATCGTTGAAACAACAAATTCATCGGTCCCCAGCTTCAGAGGATCTCCGAGTGCCAGGCTGAATATTCTGGCGGCCTCGGACCCGACAATCAAATCATCCGGGCTGCCCGTGGGCATGCCATCGAACTGCCACCAGGTTTTCATGCTCAGTTCTGTTTGGAGATCCGCACCCATGAGGAGCACCCGTTTCCCATCCATTTCCCAGGGACCCAGCACTTTGGGGGCGATGATACCGAGATTTTGACTGTTCTTTATGTCCCGGATATTCGCCAGATCCGACTCCATGAATTCAACTGTTTCGTAATTGACACCACCCACGGTAATTCCGCCGTAACTCAAGGAAAGATTTTCACTTCTGGGGGTCATGACGATATTCGCGCCGAAACGATCCAGTCGTTCTTCCACATCCCGTGACATGCTCTGGGTGATGGATACCAGGGTTACAATGGTAGCAATTCCAATCAACAGTCCCGATACGAGAAAAATAACTTTTCCCTTGCGGCGCCTGAGATTGTTCAAGGAAATATTATAGAGTTTCAAGCTCCGCCTCCTCCTGCTCAGTCTGGATCCGCTGACGGTGGCTGACCCTGTTCAGCAGGACAGCTTGGTATCCATTCTCCTTAAAAAATGTCGATATGCTCTCAGCGTCCGTGATGGACCGGTCAAACGTCACAACCAGTCTGGCGCCATCCTTATCGGATATAGCTAATTTAACACCGTCCAGGGTCGTAATGGTATGAATAATCTCCTGGGGCCAACGCTGAACTCCCGACAGTTTATAGATGACGTCATCCAGATTCCGGGTGCTGAAATAGGCAATCGATTTGGGTGCGACCATGGAAATCAGTCCCACGATGATGATGGCCGATACCGTTGCCGCCCAGACGCCAAAGCTGATGCCTTTCTTCTTTACACCGAGAACTTTCTCCCGTTTGTCTCTGTATTTTTCAAGATCATACGCCATGTTGAATTTAGCCTCTTATCAAATCAAAAAACAATAAAACCTTACTGTTCCCTTGTATAGTTGAGCGATTGTCGAGGTTGCCGTAGCTACAAGGAAGATGCTGTTCCGCTATA
>JAOZSO010000273.1:0-5189 GCA_029939655.1 Desulfobacterales bacterium | reverse complement strand
TGGTGTTTTGTGTTTGGTGTTTGGTGTTTGGTGTTTGGTGTTTGGTGTTTGGTGTTTTGTGTTTTAATAATATAATACACCATCGGGTTATTTCAACCTGAATTGAACGATTGTGGGGTTGCCGTATAGGTTCAAGATGAAACCGGACCAAATATACCATGAGTTGATTGAACTGGCGGATAAATTCAAGATATCCGTATCCGAACAGAATTTGAAGAAAACGATTGTCAAAGCAAAATCCGGTTTCTGTATCGTGAAAGACCAGAAGCGCTTTATCATGGACAAGCACTTGGCGGTACATAAAAAGATCGATGTCCTGGCAGCTTTTCTCAGTACACTGCCACACGAGGATCTTTACATCGTGCCGGCCCTGAGGGAAGTGCTCTACAAATACAACGATGATAAATAACAGAGACTATATTCTATCAATATTAAAGTTTACATAATATACCTTATCAGACGTTAAGGATAAGCATGGAATATTGGAATGCTGGTAAATTGGGTTTTAAAAGTGGAATGCTCGCCTTTAGCAAAGAGACATATATCCTTTTAAACCCATCATTCCAATATTGCATGATTCCATTATTCCAATTAAAGCGAAGCTTCGACTATGCAGCCTCCCTCCGCCCAAAAACATATTTTAACGGTTTCCGAGCTCACTTTACAAATTAAGTCCCAGCTGGAAACGCGATTCCCTTTTATCTGGATTACGGGTGAGATTTCCAATTTTCGCGTTCCCGTATCCGGCCACTTCTATTTTTCTCTCAAGGATTCCCGAGCTCAGATCAATGCCGTGATGTTTCGCGGGCAAAACAGTCATTTAAAGTTTGAACCCGAGGACGGCATGCAGATAAACGGCATTGGGCGAATAAGTCTGTATGAGCCCAGAGGTACCTACCAGATTATTCTGGAATACATGGAACCCAGTGGTGTCGGTGCATTGCAGGTAGCGTTTGAGCAACTCAAACAGAAACTGTCTTCCGAAGGGCTATTTAATGATGAGCATAAATTATCTATTCCATTTTTACCATATAAAATAAGTGTGATAACGTCATTAACCGGCTCGGTCATCCACGACATCCTTCGGGTTTTAAACCGTCGTTTTGCCAACATTCCTCTTGAAATAATTCCTGCCAGGGTACAGGGCGATGATGCGGAAAAAGAGCTGATTGACGCCATCCGGCTGCTGAACGAACGTCGTGACGCCGATGTGGCCATTCTGGCACGGGGTGGCGGATCTCTTGAAGACTTGCAGCCATTTAATACCGAAGGTCTTGCCAGAGAAATATTTGCATCCAAAATACCGATCATTTCAGCCGTTGGACATGAAACCGATTTTACATTGGCCGATTTTGTAGCAGATTTGCGAGTACCAACGCCATCGGCAGCAGCTGAAATTGTGGCCCCGTTGAAAACCGATCTGGAACAACAGTGTATCGATCTCCAAAGAAAGCTGATGACCACTTTTTCGAACTATCTTCGATTTCTGAAAACGTATCTTAAAGAGTTCTCCAAGCGCCTTATCGATCCCCGAAAGAAAATTCAAGATCTAAGGCTCCGAACAGATGACTTAACCAATCGCTGTATCCGGGCATGCAGACAGGATATTCGACAACGTCGGGAGCGACTCCGGTGGCGGATGGAAAAATTGCAGACATTTTCACCAACTGCCCGACTGCCCTACCTTAAATCAAAGCATGAGCAGTTGTATCATAACCTTCTGTCATCAATGTACAATAATTTAATGATCAAGAACAGTAACCTCCACGCAAACCGATCCAAACTGTCAGTCTTAAGTCCCATGGCCATTCTTGAAAGAGGCTACAGTATTACCCGATCCATCCCCGGTGCTCAGGTGATCCGGGATGCCGAAAGTGTCGCAACTGGAGATCGTTTGCAGATCCTTCTTGGAATCGGTTCACTGGAAGCTAATGTTACGAAGAGCAACAAACCATAGGCTGATAGACTGTAGACTGTTAGGCTATTAGCCACCTACAGTCTAATGACCTACAGCCTAATAGCCTATATGTACCACCCATCTACAATTAGCTATTTCAAGGAGTAATCCAATGCCCAAACAGACATTTGAAAAATCCATCCAACAGCTAGAGGAAATCGTTCAGGAACTCGAATCGGGTGATTTGCCCCTCGAAAAGGCCATTCATCGTTTCGAAGAAGGGATTAGTCTTTCCAAGCGCTGTTCCAAAATGCTGGATGAAACCGAAAAAAAAATCTCCGTGCTTATTCGTGAAACGGACGGCACTCTGTCAGAAAAACCCTTTCCCACAGACGATTGACACGATGATTGATTTAAAGAAATATTTAAAGTTATATCAAGATATTGTAAACAATAAAATTATCGAGTTATTGAAAGTACCTGATAATTCCAGCCGTGTTGTACAGGCCATGCTGTATTCAATATCGGCCGGCGGAAAAAGAATCCGCCCTATTCTGACCATAGCCGCTGCCGAAGCCACCCATGCCCGAGCATCAGATGTACTACCGGTTGCCTGTGCCATCGAAATGATTCACACCTATTCATTGATACATGACGATCTGCCTGCCATGGACAACGACACCCTCCGTCGCGGCAAGCCCACATCCCATATTCAATATGATGAAGCCACCGCCATACTGGCCGGCGACGCCCTGTTAACCCTCGCCTTTGAAATTCTTTCTTCAACGCAAAACAGCACCCCAAAAAACATGTCCCGACAACTGAAGATTATTCACGTGACGGCAACGGCTGCAGGATACCAGGGCATGGTCCAGGGTCAGATACAGGATATCTGTGCCGAGGGTGACGAATTAGACCTCGATGCACTCATTAAAATGCATTCGCTCAAAACCGGTGCCCTCATTGAAGCCTCTATTGTTGTCGGAGCACTGTTTGGAAATGCCGACCAGGAAAAAATGGATTCCCTGCGTTCCTATGCCAGGCACATCGGTCTGGCATTTCAGGTCACCGACGACATATTGAATGTTTCAGGAGATCCCGAAAAACTTGGAAAAGCAGTCGGAACCGATACGGATAGAGGGAAAAACACCTTTCCGGGACTCATGGGTTTAAAAAATGCCACGGCATATGCTGAAAATCTTGTTCAAACCTCCTTGAAAGCGTTGCAATATTTTGATAACAAGGCAGATCCACTGCGTGCCATCGCCCGGTATATTATTGACCGAAACGAATGAACGTCGAACATCGAATTCTGTATTCTGATTTCTAATTTAGGAGATATCATCCATTTGAACTTACTTGATAAAATATCTTCTCCGCATGATCTGAAAAGCCTTTCCCGAAACGAGTTAAAATTATTGTCAGGAGAAATTCGAAAACGGATCGTTGATGTCGTATCCCAAAAAGGTGGTCATCTCGCCTCCAGCTTGGGCGCTGTTGAGCTAACCGTTGCCCTCCATTACGTGTTTGACACACCCAAAGATAAAATCATCTGGGATGTCGGACACCAGGCATATGCACATAAAATCCTCACCGGGCGAAATGATAAATTCGAAACGATTCGACAGTTTGGCGGCCTTTCGGGATTTACCCGAAGAAACGAAAGCCCTTATGACACCTTTACAACCGGCCATAGCAGCACATCCATCTCGGCAGGTCTCGGAATTGCTTCTGCTAAATACCTCAAAAATGAAAGATCCGAAGTGGTTGCCGTCATTGGCGACGGTTCCATGACCGCGGGCCTGGCCTTCGAAGCCCTTAATCAGGCTGGTGACTCACACAAAGACAAAGATCTAATCGTAATCCTGAACGACAACGAGATGTCCATATCCAAGAATGTGGGAGCCCTCTCCTCCCTGCTGAGCCGGACGTTTTCCGGTAAGCGACTGCAGGACTGGCGTAAAGAGTTCGGTGTCTTTCTGAAATCACTCCCCAGGTTCGGTGA
Source organism: Desulfobacterales bacterium (assembly GCA_029939655.1). GTDB lineage: Bacteria > Desulfobacterota > Desulfobacteria > Desulfobacterales > B30-G6 > B30-G6. The sequence goes on along the minus strand of JAOZSO010000273.1, from coordinate 1,287 downwards.
CGGCATATATCAGTTTGCCAAACGCTCAGAGGATTCCTTCAAGACCTTTGTAACTCCCGGTATGCTCTTCGAAGCCTTCAATTTCGAATACTTCGGCCCCATCAACGGCCATAACATCGATCACCTTATCGATATCCTGGATAACATCCGTTTTCGTAATGAGCCGATCCTGCTGCATGTGGTAACAACCAAAGGCAAGGGGTATCTGCCGGCGGAAAAAAACCCGGTCTATTTCCATGGATGTGGCAGCTTTGATATCGAAACCGGCACATGCGCACCTTCCGATATCGACATTCCCTCCTATACGAACGTTTTCGGTCGCACCATGCTGGCGCTTGCAGAACTGGACGAGAAGGTCCTGGCTGTCACGGCGGCCATGCCGGAAGGTACCGGTCTATCAGCGTTTTCAGATAAATTTCCAGATCGTTTCTTCGACGTGGGCATCGCTGAACAGCATGGCGTCACGTTTGCAGCAGGATTGGCAACCGAGGGATTCAAACCGGTGGTAGCCATATATTCCACATTCCTCCAGCGGGCATTCGACCAGGTACTGCATGACGTCTGCCTGGAATCCCTTCATGTGGTGTTTGCCATTGACAGAGGGGGTATCGTTGGAGAGGATGGCCCCACCCACCAGGGGGTTTTTGATTACGCTTACTTAAGATGTTTGCCCAACATGGTTATCATGGCACCCAAGGACGAGGACGAGCTCCGCCATATGCTCAAAACGGCCATATCCCATGACGGACCCATCGCACTCCGGTATCCCCGTGGGGTCGGTGTGGGTGCTTCCCTGGCTTCACCCCTTTCCAGGCTTCCCATTGGCAAAGGGGAGGTTCTGAAGCAAGGCGATGATCTGCTGATCCTTGCCGTGGGAAGCAGCGTCAACGAGTCGCTGTCAGCCCATACGCAACTAAAGGCCGAAGGCATCAAGGCAACGGTGGTCAACTGCCGCTTCATCAAACCATTGGACACGAAATTGATAGCGGGTCTCGCCAAGCGCATTAAGAAAATCATCACTGTCGAAGAAAATGTGCTCCACGGCGGTTTTGGCAGTGCCGTTCTAGAATGCTTGAACAATCAGGATATAGTCAATGTCCGGGTCAAACGAATCGGTATTGCTGATACCTTTGTGGAACATGGTTCACAAAAGCAATTACGATCAACCTATGGTGTGGATGCCACCGCTATTGTTAATACAGCCAGAAAACTGATAGGCTGTAGGGTGTTAGACTGATAGGCTGTTAACGGCCTATAGCCTAAAAGCCAAATTGTCTCCCATGTCCC
>JAOZSO010000272.1:0-5191 GCA_029939655.1 Desulfobacterales bacterium | reverse complement strand
CTGAAAAGGGGTAAAGTGCGTGATGTATATGATCTGGATGATGCCTTATTGATGGTTGCAACAGACAGGATATCCGCATTTGATGTTATCATGAACGATCCGGTTCCTGGAAAAGGCATTATTCTTACCCAGATATCTCTGTTCTGGTTTGATGCCATGAAGTCTCTGGTGCCCAATCATGTTATCTCAAGTGATGTCGCTGAGTACCCTGCTGTCTGCAGGCCCTATGCCGAAAAACTGCACGGCAGAAGCATGCTGGTTCGGAAAACAGAACCCCTGTCCATCGAATGTGTTGTCAGGGGCTATATTTCCGGCTCCGGCTGGAAATCTTATCAGGAAACCCGAAGTGTCTGCGGTATAGGTCTGCCGGACGGACTCAAGGAATCAGACAAGCTTCCCGAACCCATATTTACACCATCCACCAAAGCAGAAATTGGTCTCCATGATATGAATATCGATTTTGATGAAGCTGCTCGGATGGTCGGAAAAGAGGTTGCCGAGGAAGTCAAGCGTCTAAGCCTGTCAATATATAACAAGGGTGCTGAAATATCTGATCAGAAAGAGATTATAATCGCCGACACGAAATTTGAATTCGGGATAATAGAGAATGAAATCATCCTCATCGATGAAGTTCTCACGCCGGATTCTTCCAGATTCTGGCCCAAGGGGACCTATGCCCCAGGGGGCCCACAGAAAAGCTTTGATAAACAATACTTGAGAGACTACCTGAGTGCCATCGAGTGGAACAAGGAGCCGCCCCCTCCACCGCTTCCGGATACCGTTGTCCGGAAAACCTACCAGAAATACAAGGAGGCTTTAACCCAGCTGACGGGTAGAGACGATGTCCTATAGGATGACGGCTCTGGATCTGACCGTCATTGCTTTAGAAGATGACACCTACAGAATTACCACGTCGGCAGCCGTTGAAGACCTCATTAAATCCATACAACACGTCGGCCTGATCAACCCGCCTGTCCTTCTCCGAAAACAGGACCGATATATCATTGTTGCAGGGTTTCGTCGTATTGCGGCCATGCAGAAACTGGATTATCGGCATATTCCCGTCAAGGTGATGCCGGCAGAAAGTTTATCCCTCGAATGCATTCGGATCGCCATCACCGACAACATTTCACAAAGGAAACTTGATCTCCTGGAGATCTCCCGTGCGCTGGCACTGCTGGATAAGTGCATGGAAGACCGGGAACGCTTGTATGCAGAGGCACAAAATCTCGGATTACCCGGAAACCATCATCTCATTGAAAAAATCATTGGGATCTGTCGGCTCCCCCACCTGACTCAGGCGGGGATTTACCAGAACAGAATATCCTTGAATATGGCTGTCGAACTCCAAGGATTTGATTCTTTTACAGGGAACCTGTTGACCAGGGTTTTCATGGAACTAAAGCTAAACCAGAACAAGCAGAGGGAAATCTGCTCCCATCTCAAAGAAATCGCCCATCGTGAAAAGCGTAGTACCCAGGAGATACTGTTGTCCGAAGATATCCCGGAGGTGCTGGCGGACAAGGACCTGGATAATCTCCAGAAAACCAGGGCAGTGAGGTTGAATTTACGCAGGCGGCGTTTCCCGAATCTTTCACTATCTGAAGAATCATTCCAACGTAACCTGAGAAAGCTTAACCTGGGCAGCAGGATCAGCCTGCTCCCTCCTGAGTATTTTGAGGGGACATCCCTGAAACTCAGTATGTCTTTTAAGAACGAGACTGAATTGAAAGAACAGATTGATATTCTCAACAAAACTCTCACCAACCCGCACCTCACAAAGATTTTCCAATCCCGCTGACTTCTGGAAAATCCATCCCCCCGAATAGCGACACCGTCGCGTCACATAAAATCGTGCAACGATTTTATTATTGAACATATTTTACTTGACAAATACAATGCAAAGATTATAGGTCCATATAAGAAATAAATAAGGTTCATTAAATATGGGAATACATGAACGCAAAGAAAGAGAACGCGAGAGAAGGCGACAGCAGATTATCGTGGCCGCTAAACGTGTATTTTCTAAGAAAGGCTTCACCAGAGCTACCATGGAAGACATCGCCCATGAAGCAGAGTTAAGCCCGGGCACTTTGTATCTCTATTTCAAGAATAAAGACGAGTTGTACGCATCCCTGTCTCTCAGAATCCTGCATTACTTACTGATACGTCTGGAACATCTCAACAGTGACAACCATTTAGACATTGAAGCGCGGATATCGGGCCTTAAAGAAGCCATGTATGACGTGTACGAGTTCGACCCGATGATCCTTATTAACATGTTTCATCTGCAATCCAGCGACACCTTAAAGAATTTAACACCTGAGTTACTGTCAGAGATCAAAAGATTATCCAAACAATCACTTTCTGAAATGGCTAAACTGTTCGAGGAAGGGGTTCAGAAAGGTATTTTTATCGACAAGCACCCTATGGCCATTGCCGATACTTTCTGGGCTCTGTTTTCCGGCGTGGTTCTCTGGGAAACAAGCAAAAGCATCATCAACGAAGACAAGGATTATCTCAGGGAAACTCTCGAGATAGCCTTTGAAATATTTGACAGTGGGATCAAGAAACACTCCCACACTTCAAACCCAAAACACCCGTAAAAAAACTGTTTTTTACTTTTTACGAGGTCTTACCAAGAAGGAGGGCTGTAAATGGCAGAAAAAGAAGTTGTTGAAACATCAGAAGCGCAGATTGCGGTTCACTGGGGTGAAGAGGACTATTATTATCCCTCTTACCAGTTTGTGGCCCAGGCCAACATGAGCGATCCTGCCGTTTACGATCGGTTCGCTTTGGACAATTTTCCTAATTGTTTTAAGGAGTATGCTGACCTGCTGGACTGGTATGAATACTGGGACACCACATTGGACACCAGCGATGCACCATGCTGGAAATGGTTTGTGGGGGGAAAGATCAATGCGAGTTACAACTGTGTTGACAGACACCTCGCCAAAAACAAGAACAAGACAGCTATTCACTTCGTTCCTGAACCCATGGATGAGAAATATGAGCACGTGACCTATCAGGAACTTTATGTCCGGGTAAATGAATTTGCAGCTCTCCTGCGGGAGTTTGCCGGGTTAAAAGCCGGCGACCGCGTCACGTTGCATATGCCCATGCTCGCAGAACTTCCCATTACCATGCTGGCATGTGCCCGGCTGGGTGTTATCCATTCACAGGTTTTCGGCGGGTTCAGCGGGCGCGCATGCGCCGATCGCATCGTAGACTCCAACAGCAGGGTACTGATCACTGCCGATACTTATTACAGAAGCGGCACCCTCCTGGATCATAAACAGAATGCGGATATTGCCTGTGACCTGGCCGAAAAAGACGGCCAGAAGGTTGACAAGGTCCTGGTCTGGCAACGCTATCCGGGCAAGGCGTCCGCTCCGACACCCATGAAGGAGGGGAGGGATTATTTTGTCAACGATCTTTTAAAAGACTTCTACGGGGCACGGGTCGATCCGGTTCCCATGCCGGCGGAAGCACCTCTTTTCCTCATGTACACCAGTGGTACCACGGGTAAACCCAAGGGATGTCAGCACGGAACCGGCGGTTACATGGCCTACGTTGCCGGCACGTGTAAATACGTTCAGGATATCCATCCTGAAGATGTCTACTGGTGCATGGCCGACATCGGGTGGATTACCGGGCATTCCTACATTGTTTACGGTCCCCTGGCTGTTTGTGCTTCCACTGTCGTTTATGAAGGTGTTCCCACGTTTCCGGATGCAGGCAGGGCCTGGCGAATTGCCCAGGATCTGGATGTGAATATATTTCACACAGCACCAACGGCCATTCGGGCCTTGAGAAAATTAGGACCCGAAGAGCCGGCCAAATACAACTATCACTTCAAACACATGACGACCGTGGGTGAACCCATCGAGCCGGAGGTGTGGAAGTGGTATCATGAGGTCGTGGGTAAGGGAGAAGCCATCATTGTGGATACCTGGTGGCAGACTGAAACGGGTGGATTTCTGTGCAGCACGCTCCCGGGCATCACACCTATGAAACCTGGGAGTGCCGGGCCGGGTATGCCTGGCATCCATCCTATTATTTTGGATGACGAGGGTGAAGTGCTGCCCCAGGGCGCCGGAAAAGCGGGTAATATCTGTATCCAGAACCCCTGGCCGGGCGGTTTTCAGACTATCTGGGGTGACCGGGATCGTTTTGTGGATACCTATTATGCCAGATACTGCAAGGACCCGGAAAGCAAGCGCTGGCAGGATTGGCCCTATCTGACCGGTGATGCAGCTGTTGAATCCGAGGATGGCTATTACCGTATCCTGGGCCGAATTGACGACGTCATCAATGTGTCCGGCCACCGTCTTGGCACCAAGGAAATCGAATCGGCCTCCATGGTTTGTCCAGAGGTGGCAGAGGCGGCGGTTGTTCCGGTGAATCATGAAATCAAGGGCAAGGAGCCGGATCTTTATGTCGCGTTAAAGCCGGGTGTCGAGGCCACTGAAGAGCTGGCCAAAAAAATATCAGATGCCGTGAGTACGGAGATCGGCAAGATTGCCAAACCGAGGAAGGTCTGGATTGTTGCCGACATGCCGAAGACACGATCCGGCAAGATCATGCGACGTGTTCTGGGTGCCATCTCAAACAATATTGATGAGGGCGATGTCTCCACCCTCGCCAACCCCGAGATCGTCGAATCGATCAAGAAAATGGTTCAATCATGAGCATCGCAGATTTGTAAGGAGAACCGGCGTTGCTTGTGAGTTTCATCCATAGAATCCATATTTCCTGCAGTGCACTGCAGGAAAGGGTTTAACCAATAACCTTATTCAGCAAAGGAGAAGGTCAATGGGATCACATGTTTACTGGCTATTCTTTTTCGTCCTGCTCTACTGGGGATACTGCATTACCATCGGTGTCACCGGCTACTTGAAGGCCAAGAAAGGTACCGACTACTTTATTGCCGGTCGCGAACTCAACATCTGGGTATTTGTTCTGGCGGCCACGGCCACATCGTTCAGCGGCTGGACCTTTGTCGGCCATCCAGCCCTGATATGGAGGGACGGACTTCCGTATGGATATGCATCGTTTTATGTTATCACCATTCCGTTTACGGGCGTCCTTTTCCTGAAACGGCAATGGTTGATGGGCAAACGCTACGGTTTCGTTACCCCGGGGGAGATGTATCATCAATATTTTAACTCCGAGGCCATGCGTATCCTGA
>JAOZSO010000271.1:0-5192 GCA_029939655.1 Desulfobacterales bacterium | reverse complement strand
TGAGGCATCGGCCAAAGATGGGCTGAAGCTAAGATGCAAAAATGTGAAGTTATTTTTGCGCGAGCCCTTAACGCTTTGAATTCCTCCCCAAATGGTGTAGGCTCATCTACCATGTTGCGTGTATTTCAAAACGACCTGTTTCTACCGGAAGATTTCATCACCACCCTGGAACTGGTCCCGGGGAAAGATTCCTCGGGTCGGTCTGTGGACACCGTCATGGGCATCGCCCGGGATTCATTTTCCGATGGAGGGCTTTCAGCCGTATCCATCACCGACAACCCCGGCGGTAATCCCTCTCTGAGCCCGGATGTGCTCGGACACGATATTTTCAAGGTCGGCATGGATGTCATCGTTCACTTTACCTGCCGGGACCTGAACCGGGTTGGAATGGAAAGCAGGGCGCTCCAACTATCCATGATGGGCATGAAGAATCTACTGGCCCTGACCGGGGATTATACCGGCAAGGGATTCGGCGGCCAGGGCGCGCCTGTCTTCGATCTTGACGCCGTGAATCTCCTTATGATGCTCGATCACCTCAGCCATCGGTTTCATGAAAACGGAGATCCGGACGGTTTCTTTGCGGGATGTGCCGTATCCCCTTTCAAGTACACCGAGGCGGAATGCTTTGCTCAATATGCCAAACTCTGCAGGAAAATTTCAGCCGGCGCGCGCTTCATCATAACCCAGCTCGGGTATGATGCACGTAAGTTTGCTGAGCTGATAACGGTTTTGAAGCAGCTCGAAGTGAACCTGCCGGTATTCGGATCCATCTATCTCCTGACACCCCGGTCCGCCAGAATCATGAATAAGGGTATGGTGCCCGGTGTTGTGGTCACCGACAAACTCCTGACAAGGGTATTGGATGAATGGAAAAACCCAAAAGCCGGGCGCGTCAAAGCCATCGAACGGGCAGCCAAACTGGGTGCCATTCTCAAGGGCCTCGGATACCAGGGAATGCACCTGGGCGGTATTCACAAAACCTTCGATGTGGCGGGGGATGTCATGAGCCACATGAAAGCCATCCAGGATCAATGGCAAAGTTTTCTACCGGAATTCGAATATCCAGTTACCAACGGCTTTTACGTGTTCCCGGATGACATCTCCGAAAAATTGCCTGCCAACAGTTTTGGGCAGCAGACATCCATCCCAATGCTGGAAAAAATCCATTTCAGGCTGATGAAATCCTTTCACAACCGGTTCTTCAGCTTTGAATCGAAACAAGCCAGGACCCTGGAAAAAGTTTGTGGATGGATTGATCACCATCGAATAGCAGAAGGGATCGTGACACTTTTAGAAAATTCGGCCAAGAAGATCCTCTTGGGTTGTCAACATTGCGGGGACTGTGGCATTCAGAACCTGGCCTTTCTGTGTCCCGAATCCAGATGTCCCAAGCATACCCGTAATGGCGCCTGCGGCGGAAGCTCCGACGGGAAGTGTGAGGTACGGACAGACCGAAACTGTGTCTGGGTAAGAACTTACCGGCGAATGGCATACAGCGGGACCTGCCAAAATCTGCTTTCAGGTTGCGTGCCACCCAGGATGTGGGAACTCAACCAGACATCCTCCTGGCTGAATTTTCACCTTAAACGGGATCACCAGAGTGTCTCCACGGGTCTGGAAAAGTATTGCCGTCTGGAAGACTGTCAGTTGTCCTTTTGTGAACACTACGGAAAGCCATTAAACCCTAAAGGGTAGGCTTCAGCGGGATATCCCACTTCTTCATGTACTTCCATATGGCCGTTCGACTCAGACCCACACGTCTTGCAACCTCTGCCTTGTTCCAGTCGCATTCCGACAAAAGTGATTCGAGATGCAATTTGGTAAGGCGCTCGCGATGTCTGGGTTGATCGTAAGGTTCACAAGACCGTGCCGCTAATTCCGGTTGATACTTCGCCCTTCGCAATTCAACCGGCAGATCGAAGATATCGATCTCTTTTTCATTACATAACACAAAGGCATGTTCGATGGCATTCTCCAGTTCACGGACATTCCCGGGCCAGGAGTGATCCATGAAGAGCCGCAGGGCTGTCTGGGAGAGGCCCTGGATTTGTTTGTCTGTTTTTTTATTCTGTTGGACGATAAAATGACTGGCCAGAAGCGGTATGTCCTCTTTTCTATGTCTGAGAGGCGGTACGTCAATCGGAAAAACCTTCAGACGGTAATACAGATCCTGCCGAAACTCTCCGGTCCGTACAAGCTGGTAAAGATCCTTATTGGTGGCGGCGACGATCCGGATGTCGATTTTTTGCTTTCTGGACTCTCCCACACGCTCGATTTCTCTTTCCTGGAGCACCCGCAAGAGTTTAACCTGGATAAAGGGACTGATGTCCCCGATCTCGTCCAGAAAAACAGCCCCTCCTTCGGCTTCCTCGAAACGGCCCTTGCGATCCCGAATAGCACCTGTAAAAGCACCTTTTGCATGTCCGAACAGTTCGCTCTCCAGCAACGATTCGGTCAATGCGCTGCAGTTAACCGTAACCAGCGGTTTGCCGGCCCTTTCGCTGTTGTAATGAATCGCACCAGCCACCAGCTCTTTGCCCGTACCACTCTCGCCCTGAATCAAAACCGTCGCCTCACTGGCCGACGCCGCCCGGATGGCAGAAAAGACGTCCCGCATGGCTCGGCTCTTGCCGATGATATTGTCGAGCCTGTGAACCTCTCCCAGCTTGCGTGAAATTTCCTCGATCTGCTGGCGTGCTTTTTTCAACTCCGTCAGATCTGTTACCGTTTCGACAATACCGATCACATTGTCATCACCTTTTTTTACAAGCCGCGCACTTTTGAGAACCGGTACATCATGACCGTCTTTGTGGCGCAGGGCGCACTCCTTGGCATCTACGGCACCCCTTTCATAGATGCCGCATTCATTGACGCCGCCGGGGCAGCTCTTTTTGAGACATAAATTGAATCTCAGTATGTTGCATGTTTGGCCCAGGGCCTCCCGGGCGCTGTACCCGCTGATCTTTTCCATGGAGATATTCCAGGAAGTAATTTTACCTGCCCGATCGAGAGTAAAAACGCCATCAGCCATGGATTCCAGGAGATACCTGGCAAATCGGGGGTCGAGTGTGTCCTGCTTGGTGTGTGTCATTGTCACCTGCCGAAATGGAATTATTATAAAATAAACATATATCTTAGTTAGATAGTAACGTTACCTAACGTTACGGAAACAGCATAAAGCCAGGCAACGCCTTTGTCAAATCGTTACATGGTTTTATTTTGAGAACCGCTTGACAACGGGAGTGACTTCGGAATAATTTCGTTTTTCGAACCTGAGCTGAGCGATTTTTAAGGAAGATTTCCCTGAAAGGATTACGCCATGATTCTACCTGTCGAATGGAAAACAGGTCTCCAGTTGCTGCCTAAAGAAGACATCATCAACATTCATGAAGCCAGTCTGCATATTCTCGAACATACCGGTATGGTCATGCTCCTGGGGGAAAAACGCCTGAACACTCTTTCGGATTTTGGATTGAAGGTGGACCGCAAAACAAATACTGTCCGCTTTCCACCGCACATCGTGGAAAATGCCCTCCAACACGCGCCTGAATCTTATACACTGCATGCCAGGAATCCGGAGAACAACCTTTCCCTGGATGGGCACCACGGGTATCTCAGCCTGGACGGTACCGGTCTCAAGGTAAGGGATTTGGATTCCGGCCTCATTCGCAAATCCACTTACAATGATCTGGCCGACGCTGCACGGGTAGCTGATTTTCTGCCACAGATTTCCTTTTTATGGCCATGTGTCAGCGCCCAGGACCGGCCGACCGCAACCCAACCCCTTTACGAACTGCAGGCCCTGATGAACAACTCGGGCAAGCATGTCCAGGCCATGACGGCCGTAAATCCCCTGACCGCCAAAGGCACAGTGGAAATGGCTGCCGCTGTGGCCGGCGGCAAAGCATCTTTGAAGAAAAAACCCATCATATCCAATTTTCAGTCCACCATCAGCCCCCTGACCTGCAGCGCCAGCGGCATGGAAGCAGCCATGATCTTTGCGGAAGCCGGTGTCCCTGTCGGTTTTGTCACCATGCAGATCGGTTGTGCCACCGCACCAGCCACCATTGCCGGTAATATTGCCATGGGAAACGCAGAAATCCTCGCAGGCATCACATTTCTCCAGCTGTTTTTTCCTGGAACGCCTTGCTTCTACGGATCGTATGCGACCATGATGGATCTGAAAACCGGCGGTATGACCGGTGGCAATCCCGAGGATTTCCTTCTACAGGCGGCAGCGATTCAACTGGCACGGCATTACAAACTGCCCATCACCATCGGAACCTTTGGTACGGGCGCCGTGAGCGACGATTGGCGTAGCGGGGTTGAAAATGCCATATCCTGTGCCGTCAGCCTGTTTGCCAGGGGAGATATGATCTGTGGGGCGGGCCTGTTGGATGGTGCCACTATTTTCTCTTTTGAACAACTGATCAAGGACTGCGAAATATACGATATTCTGAGAAATGTCATCCGGGGTATGGCCGTTACACCGGAAACACTGGCCCTCGACGATATTCACCGCACCGGGCCCCAGAACCACTACATGGTCAGCGATCATACCCTGAAGCACATGCATGATCTCTGGCAACCCACTGTCAAGGGACGCCGCGCTGCCGCAGCAACGACTCAACAGGGTATCTCTCATTCGGACGCGACAGCTGCAGAAAAGGCCAGGGAAATCCTGAAGAGCCACGTCCCCGCCCCCCCTGATCACGCCGAACTGCTGCAGGAAATCCTTGACGCCTACAATCGCCTGGCAGATGAAGGGACCGGGGGTTCGAGTGAAATGCTTTAAAACATAGCCTCCACCCGCGACGTGGGTGGGCTCCACCCCTTTAAAGGAGGCTGGAATATCCAATATCGATTATCGATTCCATATTGCGACAGTTAATGTGTCGTAAAAGCTTGACTTGCGACAAATAAAAGGATATTTTGTCGCGAAAACTTATTTCGCGACAAAAAAATGCCAAAACACATCTCAGATAAAGATCTATACCCCATTGAAACCCTGCTTGCCGACAGACCTGACGGATGCCGGATTGGGGAAATCGAGAAGGCACTTGAGGATCAGGGCTTATCTTTCAATCGCCGTACTTTGCAGAGACGGTTGGCCCGGCTTGAAAAAGCAGAAAGGATCCTGATTGTCGGTGCGGGACGGGCCACACGTTATCTACCCATTGTCTTCGCTAAAA
>JAOZSO010000270.1:0-5195 GCA_029939655.1 Desulfobacterales bacterium | reverse complement strand
TATGATCTTGTGATCCTCGATATCATGGGAGTCAACGGCCTGCAACTATTGGAAGAATCGGTTGCCAAGGGGTTCCCGACCGTCATGCTGACCGCCCATGCCGTCAACCCGGACGCTCTTATGGCCTCCATTCGCAAAGGCGCCATCTCCTACCTCCCTAAAGAGTCCCTATCGGACCTGGATGCGTTACTGAATGAACTTCTGGGTGCCTATGAAAGAGGTGAACCGCCCTGGAAACTGCTTTTCAAAAAACTGGGGGCCTATTTTGATGAACGCTTCGGTGAAGACTGGAAAGATACCCACAAAGGGTTCTGGTCTGATTTCGACAGCACCTATGAAATCGGTAAAGGCATCCAGGAACGTTTGAAGCGCGATGCGCGAATCGTGGACAAATTTTAAAGTGTGAATTTTTAATTTTTAATTATTCAGCTCATAGGTGATAGGAGTCTGGAAAGATAGGATGCCGGGAGGCTTGGAGGCTGTTTTCAGCTGTAAGCAGTTGCTGGTCGGAACTATTTCTATCTGACAGGATTAACAGGATTTTACAGGATTATTTTCATCACAAAAATACAGAAAATCTTTTTATTTGCCACAGACACACACAGACTGACACAGACAATCACCGATCGACTTGATCGATGATTAACTATCAATGCCCTGCGGGCAATTTCATGTTATTCTCGGTAGACTCATTTTCTTATCATACTAACTGCTGGTGATCATTTATCATACCTTATTGCTCTTTGGGAAGTCTTTCATAGGTAACTATCTCGATATATTAGTTTTATATATTATAACACAAATAGTTTGATTTCGCGATAGCGATGATTGGTTTTGTTTGGCCATGTCGGCCAAACAAAAAGGATTTTTATCTGCGATCGTCTGCGAGTGTCTGCGGCAAAAATTTCTTTCTACTCGTATATAGTAAGCAATATCTGTACAAGTCTGTGTGTGTCCGTGGCAAAAATTTTTTAAAAACCATCCACTATGAGCCGAAAGCAGCTTCACAGCATCCTAACTTCCCAGCCTCCTATCCGCTACGACCTATCAGCCGAATAATTCAACATTCAAAATTAAAAATTAAAAATTGCACTTTCATAGCATTTTTGCGGCCAGCTCTTTGAGCAGCTTCGCCGCCACCATGGCTGTCATGCCATTGATATCCCGCACCGGATTATACTCTACGATATCCCCACCCACTATGGGCGCCTTGATCTTTTGGATGACCGTAATGATATCCCGCGTCCTCAAGCCACCAGGTTCAAGATGAGACACCCCCGGGGCACAAGCCGGGTCCAAAGCGTCCAGGTCGAGGGATATATAAACCGGACCGGTGAATCGGAGTCTGGAAAGACCTTTTGGCCATGATTTCATGTCGATAACCGTTACGTTGAAGCGATCTGCCTGTTTCTGCTGGTGGGGTGTCATGGTTCGGATACCCACCTGAACCAATTTTTTAATTAGCCCTTCTTCCATGATCCTGGCAAACGGACATGCATGTGAATAGCGATTTCCCTCGAATTCGTCATACAGGTCCGGGTGCGCATCGAAATGCAGGATGTTCAAATCCGGGAAATGCTTTTCATAGGCTCGTATGATGGGCAGGGTCACTGTGTGGTCACCCCCCAAAGACAGAACCCTTACCTGGTTATCGAGCAGTTCCTGATAAATGTGCTCGATGTATCCCAGTACATTCAATCCTTTTTTCAGTTCCAGGTCCCCAACATCAAAAAAATTGCTTTGTTTTGCCAGATCAAGCCCGCTCTCCGTACACTTGTTTGTGGAGTCTGAATTAAACGCTTCTCTTATTTTAGGTGGCGCCTTGGCCGGTCCTTTCATAAAACTGGAGTGCTCATCATAAGGAACACCTACGACGGCCACGGATCTACCTGATAGTTTATGTCCTACTATATCTTTTATATTCATATAGTTAATGGTTATTTTGAATGTATTACATTATATTTTAAAGGTCTTTTTTATTAGCCACAGACACACACGGACTGACACAGACATTTCTCTCTTTCGACTTGAAAGAGAGAAAAATGCATTCACTTCGTGAATAATTTTATCCTTAATCATTTTTCATGAACATAAAATGATTATAAAACAAGATATGCCCGAAGGGCATTGAGATTGATCTTCGGCCATGTCGGCCGAAGATTGTCTGTGTGAGTCTGTGGCAAAAATAAAAAAACCGGATAACCTTTCAGCATACTATCACCTATTACCTATCAGATAGCAGGTGAATAATTCAAAATTAAGAATTAAAAACTCAAAATTGTCCTTATTTCAATGACCTATTTCTTTCCAAACATCTCCCCCATCTTCAGCATCAACTCGAAATCTCCCTCTACCGTATACTTCTCCTGAAAGAACATTTCCTGCCCATCCGCCTTGCCGGTCATGATGTCCATCCACAGGTCAAATGGTGCTTGGATAGTGACGGTCGGATTTTGATTTTTGCCCTCTTCTGCCGCTATCAACCCGTTATCAATCGTTAAATAGCAATTTCCTTCTACAGAACCACTGAAACAAAACTGCATGATAGCCTGTATTTGCCCTGCCCCTTCCGGGTTGAATCCCAGCCTGATAATAGCCATGAAACTCTCCAGGGAATCGGGTCGCGGGATCATACTCTTTTTCTCGAACTCCTTGGGAGTGACCTCCTCTGCAATACAGGTCTTCCAGTAAAGGTTCGCCAGTCCCTTGAACGATTCAGATTTTTCGGAAATAGGCTGGTGAATTTTTGCCAAGGTCTCCGCACCAACAGATTTATTTTCCACTAATTCACGACCTGCTTTCTGAACAGCCTCAGCAACGCGGTTTCTGACAACTTCCTTGCCGGTACTCATCATAGTCTCGGCAGCCGGCCGATAGATCTCTGCAAGGAGTCTGTCCTTGTACATAAATTTGACATAATGGGACAACTGATCGAAAACCGATAACTCCGGAAAACCCGCCACCGACAACCAGACCGCATCCGGAGGTTCGTGTCGAAGGGGATGACTCGAGCGGCCATCTTCTTTTTTGATCACAAAAGGCTCGAGAATGGGAAGTGTCCGTTCAATAAACGCTTTGATCTGGGCATTAACCGTAAAATGGTACAAGGGCGTTGCATAGATCACCAGGTCAGCCGCGATAAATTTGGGAAAAAGTTCTGCGCTCATGTCGTCTTTATGGACGCATTGGCCTGGTGTCTTGGACCAGCAGGTAAAGCAACCAATGCAATAGTTGATCTTCTTTTTGCGCAGGTCGATCTTTTCCACCTCTGCTCCGGCAGATTTCATGCCCTCTACCAAATGATCGAGCATCCATTCCGTCTTGCTCTGTCCCCCACCCCGCGGGCTTGAATTGAGCGCAAGAACTTTCATTTCTGAACCCCCTATTTATTTGACATAATTAACAGGATTTTTCACCACAGAGACACAGAGAACACAGAGTGGGTATCTTCAATCGGGAGGTACCGATTAAAGATACCCACTCATCCCTTCGGGAATCATTATCTTTTATTTGTATTGCAACTCTTTATTATACCCACTTAAAAAAATGAAATAAATATGGCGTGTCAGATTGTAAGATAAGCAACAATGGTACTTTTTTTGCCACAAAGTGGCATGAGGTTTTATATCGATCGGTACCTGCCTCGGCGAAGCTTTAGCGAAGACGGGTCTCCCGATCGATATAAAGTTTCTTCTCTGTGCTCTCATTGCCTCTGTGGTGAATAAAGTTTTTTTTATCAGCCAAAAATCAGAAGCCAGCCACACCCTATCTCCTATGAGCTATCAGCTGGCGGCAGCTTGCCGTCTCCTATCAGCTAAATAATTTAAAATTAAAAATTAAAAACTCAAAATTGCTTTTAATCATAGTCGCCAAAACCTCACATCAAACGCTTCAACCGCTTCTGGATCAAACATGGACTTCACATCGATCAAACACCCACCCGGAATCAGTTTTTCCACAATCTTATCCAGTGGCTGCTCGCCATAATACGAATGCGCCACAGCCACCACCAGTGCATCCAGATCTTTCAATTCTTCAAACGATACCAGATCGACCCCATAAAACGCTCTGGCCTCGTCTGGATCGGCAGCAGGGTCGTGCACCAGGACCTCAATGCCGTATGCTGCCAGTTCCGTTACAATATCCGGCACCCGCGAATTTCTCAAGTCTGGGCAATTTTCCTTGAAGGTCAGCCCCAGCACCCCTATCCTGCTTTCCTTGATATGGGATCCGGCCGAAATCATCATTTTGACCGTCTTTTCTGCAATGAACTTGCCCATGTTGTCGTTGATGCGGCGTCCTGCCAGGATGATTTCCGGGTGATACCCCACGAGTTCAGCCTTGTGGGTCAGATAATATGGGTCCACGCCTATACAGTGCCCGCCCACCAGACCCGGGCTGAATCGCAAAAAATTCCACTTGGAGCCGGCTGCCTCCAGTACGTTAACCGTGTCTATATTCAGCTTGTCGAAAATGATGGATAGTTCGTTGATCAGGGCTATGTTGATGTCACGCTGGATATTCTCAATCACCTTGGCAGCCTCGGCTTCTTTTATACTGCCCGTGCGATGAACCCCCGCTGTAACAATGGATTCGTAGAGAGCCGCCACAGCATCCAGGGTCTCGGGATCATCCCCGGAAACCACCTTCGTGATTTTGGTCAAGGTGTGCTCCTTGTCGCCCGGATTAATTCGTTCCGGGGAATATCCCACGTGAAAATCTTTTTTCCAGGAAAAACCCGATTCGTTTTCGAGAATTGGAACACAGACTTCCTCGGTAGCACCCGGATAAACCGTGGATTCAAAAATCACTACTGCACCCTTTTTCATGTGATTTCCCACAATGCTGGAAGCGGACGTCAAGGGGCTGAGGTCGGGCTGCCGTGCTGCATCGATGGGTGTGGGTACGGCCACGATAATGAAATCTGCGCTTTCGATCGCGGTTGGATCCGCAGTCACAGTCAAATGCTGCGCTGATGTGAACCCTTCCTGAGACACCTCACCGGTAACATCCACCTGTTTACGTAGCTGAGATATTTTGGTTTCATTCAGGTCAAACCCGATGGTGGTCAATATTTTACCGAAAGTTACCGCCAGCGGAAGTCCCACATAGCCGAGGCCGATCACAGCGACAGTCGGGTTGCTTTCGCTTCGCTCCAAATTTGAGTTATTAATTTTTAATTTTGAATTAGTGGT
>JAOZSO010000269.1:0-5201 GCA_029939655.1 Desulfobacterales bacterium | reverse complement strand
CGAACCGTTTAGGATTTCGAATTTCGTGCTTCGGATTTAAGTAACTACCAACATCGGCATAGCCAAATATCTCAGACCTGGCCCAAAGGATCAGGTTTTAAATGACGGAATAAATTCCTGATAAATTTGTTTCACGAATTTCTCAGGAATTTATTTTCGATCAGATCCGCCAGTGCTTTGAAATCGTTGAGATCGATATGAGGCACACCGAAATCCATGGGCACATCCGATACGAAGGCCACCAGGGCGCGGTTCTGCCCCCCTGAATTGAGAGGCTGATGATGGGCGTCCCGGCGAAAAACTTCTATCTGGGGTAATCCCCCTCGCTTGTATCCCTCCGTCAAAACAATATCCACATCCTCGAAATATTGCTTCACAATCTGTTCCGGTGTCATTTCTTCCTGAACATCCTTGATGACGGACAGCTTCCATGGGCACGAAATAGCAACAATATCTGCCCCCGCGGCCTTGTGCCGAAAGGTGTCCTTACCTTCGTGGTCGATATCGAAACCATGGATATCGTGTTTGAGGATGCCGACACGATATCCCCGCCGTTTCAGTTCCGGGATCAGTTTTTCGAGCAGTGTGGTCTTGCCGCAATTCTTTTTACTCACAATGGATATAACAGGGATGTGCATATATTAGACTCCATTTAGTACGGATGTTAATAACTACGATTATGAACAGTACAAACCGAAAAAGAAAAATATCTCTTATCACGAAATCACGAAAGGTCGAAACCACGAAAAAGACCATGGCAATTTTCGTGTTTTTCAGATTTCGTGTTTTCGTGATTGCTTCTATTTATTTATATTAAAACATAAAACTGGTTTTCTCTATCAAAATCTGTGCTCTAACAAAAGCTCCGGTCGCCATACGGCTCTCTCCCTCGGGTATGGCCACAATAGCCTCGGCTTCGGCCATGGACTGCAGTCTACTGCGGGTCAACAAGGGGTGGAACACGTGCCGGTCGTTCTGTCTTTCAAGCGTTCCAAAAACAAATTGCGTCCAATCAATATGCCTGCCCTTCAGATCCGATGCCGGCCGAACGCTCATTTCCGGAAGCCCTGTATGATTATGCCCCGCCAGTCTTAACAGCCCCGGCAACGCAATCTGCAGAAAACCCATCAGATTGGCCGGCGGTCCACCCGGCAGCATGAAGATGGGTTTTTGGTCGAGAAAACCGAAGCCGACCCCCTTTCCAGGGGCCATGCGAATCCGGTGGAAAACCTGCTTCCATCCCAGGTGTTGGAGTGTCTGTACCACCAAGTCCCTGTCGCCGGACCAGGCGCCACCACTGGTAACGACGGCATCCACCTGGTCGATGAATTGTTTCATTGTCTGGAACATTTCCGCGGGATCGTCACCCACCACACAGAGTCGTGTTCGAAAACCGTATCGCCGGCACCAGCCATCCAGGGTGGTTATATTGCTGGCATAGAGTTTCCCTTCCGGCAACGGTTCTCCAGGAGCCACCACTTCATCACCTGTGCCGATGATGGCAACCTCGGGGGGCCGAACCACATCGACGTGGCTGTGACCAGCGGCGGCCAGCATGCCCAGGATGCCGGGTGTTAGGAGACAACCCTCCTTGGCAACAACCTGGCCTATGGCTACATCGCTGCCCCCGGACAGGATATTGCGGCCAGACTCGACGCCTTCGTAAAATAAAATGAGTCCATCTCGCTGGATCGTAAATTCTTCTGGAACAACCGCATCAGCGCTGGACGGTATCGGTGCGCCGGTCAACACCCGAACGGTATGTTGCGGTTCAACAACGAGCCCCGGCCTGCTGCCTGCCGCCGCTATACCGGTCTGTAAAAGCCCCACCGGCCGTTCCTTTGATGCCCCGGAAAGATCGGCCGACCTCACGGCATAACCATCCATCAAGGATGCGTCCATGGAGGGTGAATCGACCCTGGCCCTGATATCCGTGGTGAGGACCCGGTTGAGTCCTTCCGATAGCGGAACCCGAACAGCCGAAAGGGGGCGGACATGCCCCAGCGTCATCTCCAAGGCTTTTTGCAGTCCGATAGCAGCATCGGAGTCCGTCATATTCGTCATCAAGCGATTCCTTTATTTTAATCGCATTGTACCGTTGCTGAAAATCTCTCACCACTGAAACATTTTACGTATGATGGCATGCCACAGTATGACCTACTGTGCAAGGGATTTATGGCGTATCTATACTTCAATATTCGAAATATCTTGTTTTATAAATTATCTAAAATTAAGATCGATGATAAAATAACATTTCGAAGCCATGCCTGCTCAACCATATGGCCGGCGCTGATGTTAGGAGTCCTTGCGGCGAGTTCCCAAAGCGCCAGGGGATTATTCATTTCGTGTTCGCTGAACCCCGAAAGTTGAGTTAAAAAGGTTATCAGGGACAAAGGTATATAGCAAAGACATGATCCGATTCCAAAAAGAACTGTCAGCAAACAGGACCCTCTACCAGTTCTGGGGCAAAACCAGTAACTGCTACCTGCTTGTGGACCCAATCGCCGACGCCACCTATCTCATCGATTGCGGAATGCCCTCCGACACCCCATCCCTCCTGAAGGTTTTAAAGGATTTGCCGGCGTTGAAGCGGGTCGTCTGCACTCACTTTCACGTGGATCATATATCGGGCTGGATAGAGCTGAAAAAAACCTGCCGGAAGGCTGAGATCTGGTTTCATGAAAAAGCCGGACCACTGGTTAGCGGACAAAGGACAATCCCCTTTCCCGGGTCTCGCGCCTTCAAAGAGATTCTGATTCCCTGTATACAAGAGTACGGTTACCGGCCCAACCTGCGGGATGCCTTTCACGGAGCATTGTTTGGATCGCCATTTAAAAAAGGCTTTCCAGAGGATCGTGTTCGATATTTCGATGATGAAGCAAAAGTGCTACCCGGATTTACAACCCTGCATACACCCGGTCACCGACCCGATGAAAGCTCTTTTTGGAATCCTGAATCCGGAATCTTTATTTCAGGGGACTTTATTGTTGTTCTGGATGGAAAGATCTTACCCAACACCTTTGTTTCGAGTCCGGATGATCAGCAGGCATCGCTTGAAAAAATCAAACAACTGGGGATAACAGGCATCCTCTGCCCTGGCCATGGCCAATGCCAAACCTTTAATTCCCATGATAGTTGTTGAAGCCATCTTAAAAGATATTGTCAGCTGAATACGTTGACACGGATGCCAATCAACCTTATATCTATGACCATTCCTAAACAAACCGCACCACGGTTGTAATGAAATGCGAAGTACCGCCCTTGCGGGCGAATGGTTTATCGGAAGTAATTGATTATCAATTCC
Source organism: Desulfobacterales bacterium (assembly GCA_029939655.1). GTDB lineage: Bacteria > Desulfobacterota > Desulfobacteria > Desulfobacterales > B30-G6 > B30-G6. The sequence continues at coordinate 1,897 of JAOZSO010000269.1, read as the reverse complement.
AATGAGGTGACCTATGCTAAAGTTGAAATCTATTGACCTGCAAAAAACACGAATATCCACACTGGCCATACCCGTCTGTCAGGATGAAAATATCCATGGGGACCTGTTGTCAACCCTGGCCAAAGGAGCCATGAAAATAGAGGAATTCCACGGCAAGAAGGATGAGGAACTCACCCTCTACAAGCCTGCCGGCACTCAGGCGGACCGGGTGATCTTCATGGGCCTCGGCAAACGCGCTGAACTGGATCCTGAAAAACTGCGTGCCTTCTCCGGGAAAGTCGTCAAATCAAGCGTCAAACACGGGCTCAAGGATATCGTGATCGGAACACCTTCTCCGGATCTGCTACCCATGGCGGAAACAGATCTGGTTGCGGCGATTTTAGAGGGTGCCTGCCTTGGTAACCATGTTTTTGACCGATATAAAAAGAAGAAAGAGTTGAAACCGCTGAAACAGATCACCTTGATGGTATCAGCGGATACCGTTAAAAAATGTGCAAAACTACCCAAACGGGTCGGGGCTATCTGCCGGGGAACCCTCCTGGCCAGAGACTGGGTCAGCACACCCTCCAACGATAAAACACCGGCCCAGTTGAGCAAGGCCTTCATCAACCTGGCCAGAAAAGTAAATCTCAAAACAACCCTCTTGAACCCGAAACAACTCCAGCAGGAAAAATTCGGCGCCCTCCTGGCGGTGGGTGCCGGCAGTCAGAACACACCCCGGCTGGTAGTCCTGGAATATGCCCCCAAGGGTGCAAAAAAAACCATTGCCCTGGTGGGTAAGGGTGTTACCTTCGATGCTGGCGGCATCAACTTGAAACCCACGGGTGGATTGGAAGACATGAAGATCGACATGTCAGGTGCAGCAGCGGTTGCCGCCACGCTCATAACCGCGGCAAAACTGAAACCCAAAGTCAGGATTATCGGCATTATTCCCCTCGTGGAAAATATGATTTCCGGCAGTGCCACGCGACCGGGAGACATCATCAAGAGCCATGCCGGAAAAACAATCGAGATCGGCAACACGGATGCAGAGGGCCGCTTGATCCTGGTTGACGCCATGTCCTATACCATGAAAAAATACAAGCCGGACGTCATGGTCGACGTCGCCACCCTGACCGGCGCATGTGTTGTGGCCCTGGGCGAAAAAATTGCCGGCCTTTTTACGCCGGATGACACGCTGGCCGAGGCTATCCTGGAATCCGGCCAAAAAACCCATGAACGTATCTGGCGCATGCCTCTGCCGGAAGACTACAAGGAGCTCTTGAAAAGCGAATTTGCCGACATCAACAACATGAGCAGTACACGCTGGGGCGGTGCCATTACAGCGGCCCTGTTTCTGTCGGATTTTACTGAAGGCACACGCTGGGCACACATCGATATCGCGGGTCCTGCCTACCAGAAAAAAGGCAGCGCCTACTGCGATGCCGGTGGTACCGGCTTCGGCGTCCGCTTGTTCTGCGATCTCATCGATCGGCTCAAGTAGATACCCGAATCCAAAAGGCCCGGGCCTGATTCAACCCTCAAAGGGATTAGTATTATGCAATTTCAGCGTGTGATATATTCTAAATACGAATAGCGAAATAGCATCAAATGCCTGTTTCCACTGATGTTCAGTCTGGTTTTTATCCTTCAGTTTTTTAATAAACGGCGCAACACTTTCCCTTTTCGCCGCTAAAGCGGCAAAAATGGCGGCTTAGCATGGTGTTCTGTCCCTTAGGAAAATTCTTATAGCCTCTTGACTCAAATACGTTACACGTGTATTATACGTGTAAAATTTTGGAGGTGCGTGCAATGCAAAAAAAACTCACAGTGACCATAGACGAGGAGGTCTATGACGGTTTACGGGCAGTCATTGGACCACGAAAAATCAGTCGCTTTATCGAAGAGTTAGTCCGCC
>JAOZSO010000268.1:0-5204 GCA_029939655.1 Desulfobacterales bacterium | reverse complement strand
TGGCGTCCAACGCCGATATCGCGGAAAAAGACCATTTGTGGATGGGCACTAGTTATATCTCTCGGCAGACCCAGATGACCTTACCGATAATCCTGACAGCACCCGCCTCTTCCCGGTTGAGCATGATCGGGAGATAATCCTTGTGATTGCTCAGTAATACCAGTTTGTTGGGTCGTTTTTCGATCCGCTTCACCATAATGGTATCTTCGATACCGACAGCATACAGCGCCCCGGCCAGGATCGCCTTCTGGCTTTGATCGACCAAGACCGTATCACTGTTCCTGATCTCCGGTTCCATGCTGTTTCCAAAAATATCGAACAGCACCATGAAATCAGCTGCGCCTTTTTTTCTTAGCCAGTCCTTTTGAAAAGCATAATAGCACTGAATATCCGCATCCGTTTCAAACGATCCGTCACCGGCACACAGCCTGGCGTTGACTTTGGGAATCTTTTCAAATTCCGAAACAGTCCCGCCAATTGGCTTCTTTAGAAAGGAGCGGCCATCACCGCTTTCCAGCCATTCCGGATTCAAACCGAATTTTCGGTAGAGTTTAAGCAACCAGCGATCCGGCACCTGCCCCTTCTTTCTTGCCTGGGTGACAGCCGAGCGATTGATCTGGAGAGCCTGAGCCAGTTCGTTTTGGGAGTCAATCCCCGTGGCCTCAAACACTCTTTGAATGATTGCCTCAAAATCAGATGAATTCACGTTCTAACCTGTCTATTTGCAACTGAATTGTTTATTTTAATTAACACAAAAATTACATTAATGCAACATTTTGTTTTGGGCCTATAACCAATGTAAAGACATCTCGAAAGCAGAGGGGTGATGCCGACGCGACCTTGAAACTGTCTGAGGTCCTTAGATGTCGTTATACCGAACAGTTTGAAAATTTGCTCAAGAAATCACATGAAGGCATATATGACAACCCCAATTGTTTTGCGGATAACCGGTTAAGCCTTTTTGACCGCCTCACGCCATCGCCCGAGAACCCGGGAACGTTCCTTCGCATCAATACCGGGTTGAAATTCTCGATCCATTTTCCAGGCCCTGGCGATGTCATCAAAATCCTGCCAGACGCCTGCTCCCAGACCTGCCAGGAACGCGGCTCCCAGCGCCGTGGTCTCGATCATTTCGGGACGGATGATACGGCATCCCAGAAAATCGGCCTGCATCTGCATCAACAGGTTGTTGGCGCTCGCCCCACCATCCACCTTGAGCTGCACCAGATGGTGGTTGCTGTCAGCAATCATGGCCTGCAAAATTTCAACGTTCTGCAAGGCAATCCCTTCCAAAGTCGCTCTAGCTATATGCGCGCGATTGGTCCCGAGCGTCAACCCGGCAATCAGCCCCCTTGCCTGGGAACGCCAGTGCGGCGCCCCCAGCCCGACAAACGCCGGAACCACCGTAACCCCACCGGAATCCACCACCTGATTCGCCAAGGCCTCTATCTGAGCGGCTTCATCCACAAACTGCAACCCGTCCCGAAGCCATTTTACGGCTGAACCAGCGATAAAGGCTGACCCTTCAAGGGCATAGGCAACCGTATCCTTGACCTGCCAGGCTACCGTTGTCAGGAGCCTGTTTTTACTCGGCACCGGGGTTGCGCCGGTATTCATCAGCAGAAATCCGCCGGTTCCATACGTGCACTTTGCCTCACCTTCTTCAAAGCAGGCCTGGCCAAACAAGGCAGCCTGCTGATCACCTGCCATGCCGCAAATGGGGATGCCATCCGGCAGTCCCGTTACATTCCGGGTGTGTCCATATATCTCGGAACAGCTCCGGATTTCGGGCAACATGGTTTTCGGCACGTTGAGAATTGAGCAGAGTTCATCGTCCCACGACAATGTTTCAAGATTCATTAGCAGGGTTCTGGAAGCGTTGGTGACGTCGGTGATATGGGCCGCCCCATGCGTCAGCTTCCACGTAAGGAAGGTGTCCACCGTGCCGGCAATGGCCCTTTTGGCCTCAACTTCCTCCCGCAGACCTGTGATGTTATCGAGCTGCCACCTTAATTTGGTTCCACTGAAATAAGGATCCAGTAAAAGGCCGGTTCTTTCCTGAAACAGTGCTTCGTGTCCTTTGACTTTTAATTCCTCGACGATTCCGGAAGTTCGCCGGCATTGCCACACAATGGCATTGTGATAGGGCCGTCCTGTCTCCCGGTTCCAGATAAGATTGGTTTCACGCTGATTGGTAATGCCGATGCCGACAATCTCCGCTGTTTTCACACCACTTGTCTGAATGGCTTCATCGATAGACCCCAGCACGGAGGTCCATATGTCTGCAGGATCATGTTCGACCCATCCGGGTTCCGGGTAGATCTGCCGGAATTCCCGGTACCCTTTCCCTCTGACATTGAGCTTTTCATCTATGAGAAGCACCGTCGTTCCAGTGGTGCCCTGGTCTATGGACAAAATGACTCCAGACATACCCTTCCCTCCTCGCTAAATATCGTATCTATGAAATGTCGACCGTTGGGAGATATTTCATAGAAATAATTATGTGTAGATAAGGTTCAGTGGAATGGGACCGTACTTCCAGGCGCCCGGTTTAGGCAGTATGTGCTGTCCGCTGACCGAAAGCCAGTTGAGATCCGGCTTGATATCCCGCAGTTTCCCGTCGTCAGGCGGTCGGGCATGGTTGGTATAGCCATAGGTCGTTTGGAATAGACAGATACTTTTATGTCTGTATTTTGCGGCGACATAGTTCTTTTTGAAAGTTCGCGGTAGGATTCGGTTGTTCGCTGCGATCTCATTGATTTCCGTCTCGTTGAACTGCATGAGTACAATCCGTGAAGTCCCTCGTTCGGATATTCTGATCAATGCTCTTGACTCACTGCTGCCAACGTAAACCGTAGTGATACAGTTGATCCGCTTAAAGTATTGGGCCGCCACAATGGCTGCTGTGCGTCTGCCGCCAACCATGACGGGGACGCCGTAATATTCAAAATATTTCTTTTGAACATCCTCGGCAAACTTATCCCCTTTCTCGTACAGATCCTGAGATATGTACCGAAGGCTCTTAGCGAGATCCTCAGCTGCCTCGGCGATTGGCCAGTCTACGCGAACATGGAAATGAGACAGAGAGTATTGATGTTTCTTTTTACTGGCCTGGTCCCGCTGGATGAGCAACGCATAATCCACAGGGAGAAGATCTTTTAAAAAATTGAAAAATTGAACCGATTCCAGATATTTCTGACTTCTATCGTATTTTTCGGAAAGTGTCAGCGCCTGCGAATTGAGAAGATTGGACAGGGTCGTTTTGTTGACATCAAAGAATCGAATGTATTTTTTGTGAATGGCGGGCACCGCTTCCTCTACGAAGAGGAGAAGGAAGGTGTTGTGACTTCCATATTCGAGGTCAGGTATTCGGGCACGCGGCTTTAATTCTCGCTTTGCTACAAAGGGGTATCTTTCTTTTTTGGACACAAAATTATTAAATGAATCGACAAGCGCATACTGCAGAACAAATTGATCGAGCTCGTCTCTCAAGAGCTCGTAATAGGAACGCCTCAGTTGGTTTGCACGGCTCAACTCTTCTCTGACACCCCAAAATGCCATGCTGTTCTCCTGTATTTTAAAATGATAGTTGTATTATACCATCAAATCGAGAAATGGTCAACTATTAGGAATAGGTATTGCAGATGGTTAAAGAGATATTTGAACAAAATATTTCGTTATAGCATTTGTCAAAATAACGTTCCGGTTACTCCGCCAGGGGTATCCATATTTTTTTCAAAAGGACATATCAAACCAATCCTTGTCTTGTGCCCACTAAAATAAAGGTTTTTATTTTTGCTTTTCGATCCAGACATAGAGAGATTCGCGGTATCGGTATCCAAGCAGGACAATGCCGGAACAGATCGTTGTCACCAGAGCCAGGATATAATAATTCTGTTCGAACAGCATGGCTCCCTGCAGGCTCAGGATAAACGTCCCCGGCATCCTGCCGATGGTTGTCATTAGAATAAATATTTTGAACGGAAGGGAAGTCAAACCCAGGAACAGACACAGGTAGTCCTTTGGGAACCCTGGGAATACGAACAGCATAAAAATGATCAAAACACCTTCCCGTCCGGCAACCGTATCGAATCGCGCCAAATATTTGGGTGGTATCACTTTTCTCACATACCGTCGTCCCAAAAAACGACCCACGCCAAAGTTGATGATGGAACCGATGCTTAGCGCAATACTCGAAAAAAGAAATCCCCTGGCAACACCAAATAGATACCCCCCGACAAAGCCGGTTGCCTCACCGGGAATCGGTGCCAGTAGAACCTGAAGTATCTGTACAAGTATAAAAACCAACGGAGCAGCAGGACCGAATCCTTCGATATAGGCACTGGTCTTTTCCCTGTCCGAAAGGAAAGAAAAAAAACGAACAAGCAGAGACCAGAGGTCTCCGCCATAAAAAAAGAGCAGCAGGCCCAGGACGAGAAGAACACCCAACAGCACCAGGCCCCACCTGCCTGCCAAGCGACGGAAGCCTGGATTTTTCATGACAATCCCGAAAATGCAGCTTTCTCCAATGCCGCCACTGCCACCAGTTGTTGTCCTTCCATAAGTGTCAGAAATGCACCGCCACCCGTCGAGATATATGACATCTGGTCGGCTGCACCGGATTTTTGCACCGCGCTTCCGGTTTCTCCGCCACCAATGATGGATGTAGCCTTTGATCCTCCAACCGCCCGGGCAAGCTCAAAGGTGCCATGACTGAACGGTGCCATTTCAAACACCCCCATGGGTCCGTTCCAGATAATGGTTCCGGCATCCTGCAACACTTCGGAAAAGAGACACGATGTGGCCGGTCCGATATCCGCCGCCAACCATTGCAGAGGGATTTCCTGTACCGGGACGTTCTTCAGATCTGCATCCGGGTCCAGCCGGTCTGCGGCGACAACATCCACCGGCATATAGAATTTGATACCGCGTTCCCGGGCCTTTCCGATAACGTCTCCGGCTGTATCCACCAGGTCCTCTTCTATCATCGATCTACCCACATCATAGCCACTGCCCTTGATAAAGGTATTTGCCATGGCTCCGCCCACGATGATCTTATCCACATGCTGCAGCATATTCTTCAGTGCGGAAAGTTTGCTCGATATCTTGGCACCACCCACAATTGCCACCAGCGGACGAACAGGATTCTTCATGGCTTTATCAAAAAAATCGAGTTCCCTTTTCAGGAGCAATCCTGCCGCTGA
>JAOZSO010000267.1:0-5239 GCA_029939655.1 Desulfobacterales bacterium | reverse complement strand
ATATCGGCGTTGGACGCCATGATTTAACTCCTCAAAATAGCACGCTATTACTCCGAGTTAAATCTGTCGTCCGCCTTGATCTCACGCAAAAATCCTCATTCCTGGACTCCTTGGACCCTTTCCCCCAACTAATTGGGAGAAGAACCATATATCACAAATCACGCCGGAAAGTCAAAAACCGGTGGTAATACTAACCCGAATATTTCACGAACCTGATCGGCTCTGGCGCAAGGCATTTCAGCCTGAAGTCGTAGTAATTTACTGCGAAGGCTGAATAACACAGTGCCAGGGCCGATCAGGAAAGCCCGAAGGGTGAAATTTGACGAGTAAAATAGCCAGTCATTCCTTTAGGACGAACTGTACCATTCTGATTAACTTGCAATATCATGACAATTTGCTGACATATAAAGGCAACTAAAAATTCCTCGTCAAGTTTCATGAAATTTTCGGGCTAAATACCTTTTATGTATTACCAAGCTCCCGAAAATTCTTGCGATACCATTTGAAACATGCAATTTTTACAAATTGCTGATATAAAACGGCCCTTATAATTTTGTAAGCTGAAAAGGAAATTCTATGAAAGTTATTGGTATTAACGCGAGTCCGAGGAAGAGAGCAAACACACAAACGTTAGTGGAAGCTGTGTTGGAAGGGGCTGCAGAGAACGGCGCAGAAACCCGTCTTGTCAATTTAAGAGAGTTAAAAATAAATGGATGCCTGGGGTGTGAAGGATGTAAAAAGCACCCGGGTAAATGTGTCCAGAAAGACGACCTGACGATATTACTTCAGGACATGACAACCTATGATGCCATTGTCATGGGGACACCGGTTTACTGGTATCATGTGTCAGCACAACTCAAGATGTTAGTGGATCGCCTTTACTGCTTTTTTGAATTTGGCGAAAACCCGGATACAGGGGAGCAAACAGTCAAATCGGCATTCCCGAGTGGGAAAAATCTTCTGTTTATTATTTCCCGTGGCGATCCTGAACCTCCAAAGTTTTTTCCACAATTTTACGATCATCTGAACGAATGGCTTAAGTTGATTTTCCGTTCTCTGGGGGCTGGGAAATATGAATTATTCCATCAATATGAAACAGGTTTTGATCGGAAATCAGCAATAAATGACCCGGAGATTTTGAGAAAGGCCAAGGCATACGGTGCCGGTTTTCTGTCAACGGCGTCCCTGTAGAAACACTGACAGGAGAAAACGACATGTCAAACTTGAAAGAAATATTGGGTCTGGATGCGACAGCTCAATCTGAGTTAATACGCCGCAAAGAGATAAGGCCATTGGAATTGGTGGAAGCCGCTATTGGACGAGTCGAAAAAGTGAATCCAAACCTGAACCTTGTCATCACAACCCTATTTGACGAGGCCAGAACAGCCGCAGCGGGAGAAATTCCCGATGGGCCGTTTTCCGGTGTTCCCTTTCTTATGAAGGATATTGGCGCTTTTCTCGCAGGAGTGCCCATGTCCATGGGGACAGCGCTTTTGAAAGATTTTGTGCCGGACCATGACAGTGAGCTTACCAGACGATTAAAAAAGGCCGGGCTCATCATTATCGGGAAAACCAACACGCCCGAGTTAGGGCTGATGCCGACGACGGAACCACGTTTATATGGTCCGAGCCGCAACCCGTGGAATATGGATAAAACAACCGGAGGATCCAGTGGTGGTTCAGCCGCTGCTGTCGCGGCCGGGATGGTTCCCATGGCCCATGCCAACGACGGTGGTGGATCGATTCGAATTCCCGCTTCGTGTTGTGGTGTGTTCGGTTTGAAACCGACCCGTGCACGCAACTCCCTCGGGCCTGATTTTGGTGACATCATATCGGGACTTGTCTGTGAACATGCTGTTTGCCGTTCTGTCCGAGACTCCGCAACGCTGCTGGACGCCACCTCCGGGCCCGCCATCGGCGATCCATATTTTGTACCGCCACCGGCGAGACCTTTCATTGAAGAAGTGGGCGCCGATCCAGGCCGACTCAAGATAGCCTTTTCAACCCAAACCCTGACCGGCGGAGCAATTCATGAAGATTGCCTTGCGGCTGTAGACGATGCTGCATCGCTGTGCCAGGATCTGGGGCACGATGTCGTCGAAGCGGATCTCACCCTGACAGGTGATCCGTATGATTTTATGCATGCATTTAACGTATTGTGGTATTCGGGTTGCGCTTCAACCATCAATACCATCGCCAGGATAGGTGGAATTACACCCCAAGCGGAATATTTTGAGCCTCTGACCTGGGCGATCTACGAAATGGGTCGCGAGTTCAGCGCGTCCGACTACCTGATGGCGGTCAGCAAGATCCAAAGCGCTTCGCGTGATGTATGTAAATTCTTTATGGATTATGATGTGCTGCTTACGCCTGTACTGGCTGAACCCCCCGTAAATATCGGCACGTTTGATGCGCCCGAATCAAATCCCATGCAGGCGTGGAAGCGCGTGGTGGAATTTGCTCCCTTTACTGCCACCTTCAATGCCACCGGGCAGCCGGCCATGTCCGTACCACTCTATTGGAACGGGGACAATCTTCCTGTGGGAACCCAATTTGTCAGCCGCTTCGGTGATGAGGCAACCCTTTTTCGTCTGGCGGCACAGCTTGAAGAGGCAAGACCATGGGCTACCCGGCGACCACCGATATCTGTCTGAGTTCGAATTTCAAGTTTTGTAATCCCCAACATTGCAACCTTGGGGTAATTTCTGCCTGAGGAGGTTCTATGATTAAAGAATTGGTTTACAAGAATCGAAGCTACCGACGATTTTACCAGAACAAAAAAATTGAGATGGAAACACTCGAAGAACTGGTTGATCTGGCTCGCCACTCCGCTTGTGGCATGAATCTTCAATCCCTGAAATACGTTCTCTCCTGTGACCCTCAGATCAACGCGTTGATATTTAAGAGACTTGGCTGGGCTGGTTATTTAAAAGACTGGAAGGGGCCCTCTGAAGGCGAAAAACCAGCTGCATATGTTGTGCTGCTGGGAGACACCAGCATCCACAAGGATTTCTTTTGCGATCATGGTATCGCCTGCCAGAGTATTCTCCTGGGAGCTGTCGAGAAAGGCTTGGGTGGATGCATTCTGGCAACAATCAATCGAGACGGATTGCGCAAAGATCTAACTATCAACGACGAATACCAGATTCTTTTAATCGTTGCCCTGGGCAAGCCACGAGAAGAAGTAAGGGTGGAATATATCGAATCCGGTGGCGACATCAAGTACTGGCGTGATGAAAACAGCGTGCATCACGTCCCGAAGCGGCCATTGCAGGAAATCATTGTTCGGAAATACGGATCAAATTAATTTAAGAAGAGCATAAATTGGCGCCACCGGTCACCAACACGTTTTTACCGTTCAAGCCGCGCACTGGTCGCCTCTCGTTTTCTTCTTGTCATCATTTCGCTCCTTGCCGGCGTACCACGTGAACTGTTAATTTTGTTTGGATGAGGATATTGTGTTTGAAAGTAGTACGAAAATAGTGTAATCGAACCTGAGTGCTGGTTTCGCATCGCTATATATAATAACAGCTTATTATCTACACTTTGCCATGTTGTTTATGCAACTATGGGGATAACAAGACCGGAACTTCTAAGGAGACTGCCATACCCATGAAAACGATTGAAGAAATTTTAAGCGATGATGTCAAGCTGCCCTCTTTACCTTCGATTGCACTGCGTATCATCGAAGCCGTTAAGACAGACGAGGCTTCTCTGTCTGAAATGGCCAAAATTGTTTCTTCAGATCCGGCTCTTGCAGCAAGGGTTTTAAAGATATCAAATTCTTCTTTCTATTCCCTTCCGCAGAAAGTTGACAGCATTCAGAAAGCCCTGACGATCCTGGGAACGGAAGCCTTGAAAAATATCGCCCTTTCCTTTGTCATCGTCAAATGGATACAGTTCGACACCGGTGAAAACTTCAACTTCGAGGTTTTCTGGAAACGAGCGGTAACTTCGGCTGTTGCGGCGGATCTCATTTCCAAAGCCATCAAGCAGAAAAGCGATGATATTTTTATCACGGCGCTTCTCCAGGACATCGGTATTGTCATCCTCTATCTCTGTATGTCCGATGAATATCTGAGGGTGTTTGACGAGAAACGGGTTTCCGCCTTGCCGGTCGTGGCGGCCGAGAAAAAAATATTCGGCTACGATCACCAGGAAGTCGGCACGCGCATGCTGGAAAAATGGGGGTTGCCGGAAACCATTTTCATGCCCATTCAATATCACCATAAAACTAAAAATGTTCCCGAAAACTTCGAAACCAAAGCCCGCATATTGTGGCTGGCCGACCGGATGTCGTCGGTTTATCATGGATCCCGATGCGCCGAAAAGATCAAGGATATCCACCGAACACTGGGCCGCATCTATGGATTCAGCGAAGAAGACATCAACCGACTCATCGATGCGGTTGCCGGCAAGAGTATAGAAATCCTGTCCTACTTCGAGATCGATGCCGGAAACATGAAGCCGTATTCGCAACTGCTTCTGGAAGCAAATGAAGAGCTCGGCAAGCTGAACGTTTCCTACGAGCAGTTGATACTGGAATTGAAACGATCCAAGGAAACAGCCGAAAGCTTGGCCATGGAACTGCAGACAGCCAACGAAAAGCTTCGCGAACTTGCTACCAAAGACGGATTGACCGGTCTTTTCAATCACCGTTATTTCCAGGAAGCCCTGGACAGGGAAATCAGTCGGACCGTTCGGTACCAGAAGCCCCTGACCTTGATACTGCTCGACATCGATCGTTTTAAAAAAGTCAACGATACCTACGGTCATCCTGCGGGGGATGCGGTGTTAAAGGTAATCAGTGCCATCATGCAGAAAGTTGTCCGTGAATCCGACCTGGTGGCTCGTTACGGGGGTGAGGAGTTTGCCGCTATTTTACCGGAGACCGACTTGAAAGGCGGCGCCATTCTGGCCGAGAGACTCAGGCGAGCTGTGGAAGCGGCGGATATGCCTTTCGATGGGCAGACTATTAAGGTCACCATCAGCCTCGGCGTCACCACCTATAACCTCACTTCGGGAAGCAGCGGAAAAGCAGCATTGGTTGCCGCATCCGACAAAGGTCTGTATCACTCTAAAGAGAGCGGCAGAAACAAACTCAGCATCGTCAATATGGCGACATAACGAGATGACCGGCACACACTTCCATTTGCTTGATTCCAACCTTCTTATACCTGAACTGAGCGATTTTTCTCTCGATCTGCACCAATCTCTTGCGGATCAAGGGTTCGCAAAA
>JAOZSO010000266.1:0-5245 GCA_029939655.1 Desulfobacterales bacterium | reverse complement strand
GAAGTACAAACCCGTACTGGTATTGAATGTTTCTAATGTGTATCAGCTTGCTAAATGGCAGACCTATTAATAAAATGCAAGTTGTATCCAGATAAAAGGGTTCACCACGGGAGATAGTTTATGATTGCTGAAATTCTTGCAACAGGTGATGAAATTCGATCCGGCGCTCTCATCGACTCGAATTCGGCCTATATTGCAGAAAAGCTCGAGGAAGCCGGGATACCGGTTACCCGTCACAGCTGCGTAGGGGATGATTTTGAAGCATTGGTTTCGATTATAAAAGAAATCTCCACTCGGGTGGATATCTGTGTGGCTACCGGCGGACTGGGGCCCACAGCAGATGATCTTTCATCAGAGGCCGCAGCATCTGCAGTGGGAGAAACACTTGTACTGGATTCCAAAGCGCTTTCCGACATCGAAGCTTTTTTCAAGAGCCGCAAACGGGAGATGGCCGATTCCAACAGAAAACAGGCCATGCTGCCTCGTACCGCCGAAATCATGTACAATCCTATTGGTACGGCCCCGGGGTTCAGCCTGAAGATCGGAAAGTGTGTGTTTTTCTTCCTCCCGGGAGTGCCGCCTGAAATGAAACGCATGCTCACCCATGAGATACTCCCAAGAATTGAGAAGATGCCGGGGGCATTAAAGGAGCACTGTCTCGTCAGGAACATTTCCACGTTTGGCCTGACCGAATCGGCCACCGGTGAAAAGGTGGCCGATCTTGCGGATGATTTTCCTGATATTAAGATTGGGCTTCGGGCAAAATTTCCGGAAATTCATGTGAAGCTTTATTTAAACGGGCAGGACCTGCCCACCATGGAAACGAGGTTGGCATCTGCCTCAGTATGGATTTTAAACCGACTGGGAAGGCATGTCCTGTCACTGGAAGGCGCATCCATGCAGGCGGTGGTGGGGGATCTTCTGAGGAAACGGGGAGCGACCGTGGCAGTTGCCGAAAGTTGCACCGGCGGTCGGATCGCCAACTGGTTGACCGATGTGCCCGGGAGCTCGGACTATTTCCTTTTTTCAGGCGTAACCTATTCCAACAATGCCAAGACCAATGTCTTGGGGGTTGCTCCTGATTTGTTGAAAAAGTACGGGGCCGTTCACGAGGAGACCGCTAAAGCCATGGCAGAAGGCGCGCGCCGTATTTCAGGTGCGACGTACGCGATATCCACCACCGGAATTGCCGGGCCTGCCGGAGGGTCCGATGACAAGCCCGTAGGCACAGTCTGCATCGGCCTGGCAACACCGGAAAAAGTAGAGGGAAGACGCCTCTGTTTTCCTTTCGGGCAGCGCTCCATGAACAAAAGTATTTTCGGCATGGCGGCTATCGATATGCTGAGAAAAGAATTATTAAACAGATAGGGTTCAAGGGTTCGAGGGGAGTTATTAGCTTATAGCTGGCCCTGGAACCCTTGGATCCTCGGACCCTTTTCTAATTATCACTTCAGAGGAAATGAATTTTGAGTATGTTTCTATCCATTTTACTTGGCCTAATGGCATTCTACCTCTTAACCACCCTCCTGTTATCTTTTGTTGTGCAACGAATTCCAAGGAATCCAATCACCGATGAACCGGATTGGGGCAGGGTGACCGATACCCGGATACCGACCCTTAATGGTGGATCTTTGGAAGTCTGGCGTGTGGAGCCGGAAGGGGACTCTTGTGGTATTGTGGTCTTTGCACACGGCTGGGGTCGCAACCGGGACCGCATGGTTCACAGGGCCCGTTTATTTGCCGGTCTTGGTTTTACAACGGTCATGCACAGCGCACGGGATCATGGCGGCTCCACTAAATCGCGTTTTGTCAATGCGGTCAAGTTTGCTGAAGATATCGAGGCGGTTCTGAAATGGATCGCGGAACCCGTCAGTTTATATGGCCACTCAGCCGGTGCGGCAGGTGCTATCATCGCCGCCCACAGAAACCCCGAGAAAATCAAACGACTTTTTCTCGAAGCAAGTTATGCCTATACCAAGGAAGGCCTGTTGAGTCTCTATAAGTGGGCAAACTGGTTTTTCGGAACTGTTATCGGGCCCATGATTGTTTTCTGGTGGAATCTATTTTACCCGGGCGTTATGGATCAGTACAGTCCTGCCAATCTGGCACCTGATCTTTGGATGCCCGTGATGATCATTCATGGTGAGAAAGATCAACGATTCCCGGTGGCGTTTGCCCATACCTTGAAGCAGCGATTTCCAGCCAATAAGGTGGATATGTATATTGCGCCAGGTGCCGACCACAGTGATGCGAGCCATACACCCGGTTATCTTGAGTCTGTCCGCTCGTTTCTCGATCGCTATTATGAATAAGACAACTCCAGCGTTTAAAAAATGTGGACCCTGTGGTTTCAAATGGGATACACTCGATGCTTTTCTTGGGGACCCGAATATTGAGATCGTTGGATATCAGGTCCATTTCGAGGAGTTGACGCTAGGGGTATTTCTGTTCAATCACTCCTGTAAGGCTACGTTGGCCATAAAGGTGGATGAATTCAAACACCTGTATAATGGACCGGTCTTTGAACAACGTATGACCGGGGAGGAGCAATGCCCTGGATATTGTCTTCGCGAAGATGAGTTGGGGCCGTGTCCCGCCCACTGTGAATGCGCCTATATCCGAGAAATTATACAGCGCATACAACGTTTTGGCAGGTCTAAAGACCTGCGCTACATTACTTGTAACTGCATATCATTCTAAGTTTGAGCCGGTGGCTCAAAGATTCTTTGCATGCGACAGCATATTTTTGTTGATAGCCACATTCATTCCGGAATGAACTAAATCATGGTGTTTTTCAATAAAAGGAAGATACACAAGGACAAAGCTTCTGGGTGTTATTTTTATATCCGGCAGGATGCTCACCACCTTACGCCTCGGTTTAATAATGCTGGACAACGTCAATTTCAGACTTTCGAGTCCTTCTTTCAGGGGCAGGTTAACCGGGTGCAGGTTACCACTGGGTATCCCCTGTAAAAACTTTCCTGCAGGTTGAGCAACGGTCATGGCTTGGGAAAGCTTGAGAAAAAACCGTGGTCGAACTTTAAAAGCCAGGGCCCAGAAGTGAAACGCCGGATTCGGCATTCCGGGCTGGACAGTCTTGGGGAGATTGGCTTCGCGAACAAGATCGGCATAGGAGGTCAGTGATATGCCGGATACATCTGCTTTGATACGCCAGAAGGGCATATAGCGCAGATGTTTTCCTTTTTCGGCAAGATGGACTGTGGAGAGCTTTGAAAAGCCGTTTTTCACGGGCTTATACACCGAGGCACAGTTCTCACAGTTCAGCACCAGGGAATCCCGTTTTCCCTCAAGATCCCATCCGCAATGAGGGCACAGGGTGGGCAGAAAACGAATATTCCAATTCAGACGGTTGCCGGCATACACGGAAGTGTCAAAATCGTCCGGAAGCTTTTTCGTTACCGGCTGGTTCAGGATTGCATCCATGAGACACCCGTCAAAATAGAATGGTGCATAAATGATGCTGAGGCTATCCCCGATGTTCGCTTGATGGACAATGGGTCTGTTCAGCGATGCGTTGAAACGTTTATCGATGATATCCATCATCTTGGAAAATGGAAGGGTGGGTGTGAGAAACCGCCCCTTTATGTCGGGTGAAGCAAAACGAAGTTTTTGAGTCTGACTGCGGAGACCTACGGATATGGGGAATTGTTTGTCATCGATGGCTTTGTGGCTGACATCGACCAGTTGGTGCTCCATTTTTCCGGCAAGACAAGAGAAGCGCATACCCTTAAAACGCCAATAAGGGACGAATAAGAGCTCTTTATCCCCAGGTGCATTGTTTGGCAGCACAAAACGAAAATGTTTGGCTTGAAGATATGATTTTACCCGGCAGTACCGGCACTGGAACAACTTGTCGGTTTCTTCCAGAGTTGCTGGGGCACCACACTGGGGGCATTGGTAATCGATCTGGAAACGGATGGAGAACTCCCTGAAAAACCGTTTTAGGTATTATGTTTTAGGTTTTAAGTAGCGCTAAGAGCTAAAAACAAAGAGCTACCAGCCAACAACCGTTAGGTTGTCTCTATTTTCTCCCCACAACTCCCACAGAATTTCGAATCCGGGAGGCTTTCTTCACCACATTTGGTGCAATGCCTGGGACGTGGCTTTTCTTCGGCGGGATGACCGCAGCGTGAGCAGAACTTGGCATTGACCGTCAGGTTTTTCCCGCAGGCGGCACACTGCCGGATGACAAGCTGCTGATGGCCGCAATAAGGGCAGAATTTAGCGTCGGCAGGGATTTCGTTGTGACATTCCGGACAGGAAAAAACTTCCGCCGAAGTTTGTTTTTTGGCTCCGTCCGCCCCGGTAAAATACTGGGCAAACATGGCAGGCATCATGAGCCCCAGGCCGGTTCCCATGCCCATGCCGGCGCCGGAAGATTCGGCCTCCGAAGCCTTTTCCATGGCCATGGCAGCTTTCATTTGCATGAGTTTGTTCATATCGTCGAAGACGCCCATCCGGCTCCGGTCGTCAATGGCCTCTTGAACTTCAGGCGGTGGTGTAATCGAATTCAGATACAGGTGAGTCAACGCCAGGCCGAAATGGCTGAAATCTTCCTGAAGTCGCTCCACCAACCCTTTCGCAAGTTCGTCATATTTTGCCGGCAGATTCAGAATGGAGTCGATGGATTCCCCCATGTAATCATTGAACCTGGCTACAATGACACGGTTCAGGTATTCATCTACCTCTGCGGTGGTGTAGATTCCCTGGGTACCAACCATGCTGTTGATAAACAGCACGGGCTGCACGACCTGTAAGTTGAAGATGCCGAATGCCCGCAAGCGGATCAATCCCAGTTCACTGTCTTTAAATGCCACAGGATCACGGGTCCCCCACTTGAGATTCGTGAAGATCTTCAGGTTGATGAAATAGACCTCCGCTCGCAACGGGCTTTTCATCGCCCAGGGAATACTGGCTATTTTTGTGAGAATCGGTATGTTGCCGGTTTTGAGCGTGTGCCGACCCGGCCCAAAAGCCTCGATTGCCTTGCCTTTGTAGAAAAAGACCCCTGCCTGGCTTTCCCGGATAGTCAACTGGGCCCCGTACTTGATTTCACCGGATCCTTTTTCCGGAAGCCTGTGCACCAGTTCTTGGCCGGTATTGTCAAACCATTCTAAATTTTCTAAAAAGATGAGATTGTCTGTACCCATATTTGCACACCCCCAACCCGGAAAAACCGGAAAAGAAAAACATATTTTATCACGAAATCACGAAAGTACGAACC
>JAOZSO010000265.1:0-5253 GCA_029939655.1 Desulfobacterales bacterium | reverse complement strand
CCTGGAATCCTTCTTTTAGATCAACTCTTTTGGAGATGATCCATACTTCTTAACGCACCGCCTGAACTTTAAAATGGAGACCTTCCTTTTTTTGAAGATGGGCGATAATTTCAAAAATATTTCGAGCTTGGGGATTTCCCTTAGGACCAAACATGCGCATCAGGCTTTTAGGGGACTTAGCGGTTACTGTACCAAGGGCATCGAAACCGATTGTGGCGTTAATGTAATCGCGCAAGATAGCTTTTCCGGTATCCACATCGCCGATCAGAAGGCAGTCAATTCCTTCTTTAAGTAGTTCTTCCCGAAAAATCGGGTCGCGCGCGATCCGGTTTTTAATGGTTTCTTTAAAATCTCTAGTGAGTGCCATTTTCAATGCTCCCGACGTTTCTTCGTACCTCCACCAAGCAAGATTACGATACTATCACCATATTCCTTGATTTTGATCATTGTTTATAAAGTAACATAAGTGTTACTATGGGTCAACCGAATATTTCGAAATATAATCAATAATTTTTTTGACACAAGTAAATATCGTTGTAACAAAGTAAACGACATTGTGCAGAAAATATCCTTGAAAATCTGCAGTTGACATGAAGATTTTCAAAGACCTAAATTGAGCGATTGTCAAGGTTACCGTAGCTACAAGAAAGATGTTGTTCCGCTATAGTGGACTATGCGGGATGGCATCTGACGCCGTAGATGCGGTGAGATCGACAATCCCAACGGGTTTCAAATTTTAAGGATTTAAATGGATAGAATCCCCTGAAAATATATCTAAATTCAATATTCTTAAAATATGAAACGCTCACTTTAGGTAAGAGTATTGTGGCTGTATGATTCCCAGACCAAAACCCATTCACTAAATTGAAGTCTCGTTTAAAATCCACCCGTTATTCATGCTTTTAAAACCAGAGATGCCTATTTCTGGGCAACACATTCCGGCGCCGAGCTCGATCTCATGATACCGATTGCCGGCACGCATTTTGAAGAATAAATACTTCACAAGGAAATTCACAAATGGATGTGCCGGTTGAGCGGATAAGCAGTAAAATTTATGTTATACGCGTTATCAAAGTGATGCTGGATAGAGACCTGGCAGAACTATATCGTGTTGAAACTAAAGCATTAAAACAAGCGGTTAAAAGAAATATCGACAGATTCCCTGCTGATTTCATGTTTGAAATGGATAAACTGGAGTTTGAAAATTGGAGGTCACAATTTGTGACCTCCAAAAGCGACATGATGGGATTTGGGAGGCCATCTCGGGCAATGTGCAGTTAAAGCTGCTCAACAATGCCTGGTGCTTTAACTGCAGGAAGACGACCGGCATCGGCGGTGGGGTCACTGGCAAAGTTCCCCCAGTGTTGCAAAAGCCGGAGACCCTCCGCGGCTCCCCCGTAAACACCTAGTATACTAATATATTTATGCTTTTGAAATGCATGAGAGTCATTAAAGTACATCAGAAGCATAGCAATTAGTGTCCGGGGAGTGTCCGCTATCCTCAACTGTAACAAAGTCCTTGATCTTTTTCTGGGGTTAGTTAAAAAAACGTTAATAAAGTTATTAAAATAACCTTTACTGCCTAAAATTATATTATTTATTGTTTGACAAGGTTGTGATCCGTTGATAACTTAAGGACACACACATGAAATGTGAGCCAGAAAATGCCGAGCTGCTAACTTTACTTGACTTAGATGGTCAATCGTTTTGGTGTAACAGTCGTTATTGGGTCAAATTTGAGGCCCGTAAAGTTGATAAAGATCAAAACCGTCCACATGGTATCAAGTACTCTTTAACATTACATGATCGAAACAACACCCGAATTTTCGGTCTTGATAATGCTCATGCGATAAAAAAGAGAGGGCGACGACCAAAGAAATATTCTGGCCGTATCATCACCTGGGACCATGTCCACAAACAAGAAAATGTTGAACGCTATTTATTTTCGTCAGCCAGCCAACTTCTGGATGACTTTTGGAGAGTTGTGAACGAGATAGTGGATGGATAGGTGGTAATGAAAGGGGGGCAAAATGAAGACGAAGATTGTCAAAGTTGGGATAATGTCATTTAAAATATTTCAAAAATATACAAAGGCAATCGCATGTGGGAAATATAAACCTCAAAAAAATGCACCTAAGATTTGGTTTGAGTCTGTAGAGACTTGTATGCAGATTCTGAGCACAAAAAATATCGAGCTTTTAAAACTTATAGAAAAAGAAAAACCAGCATCGATAGTTGAGTTGTCCAGAATATCCGGAAGAAATAAAGGCAATCTGTCTCGGACACTAAAAACTTTTCAAAGACATCAAATCGTAGATTTCATAAAGGAGGATCGACGTAAAAAGCCGGTAGCATTGGCGACACAGTTTGATATTCAAGTTGGAAGAAATATGCCTTCTTTCATGTTCGACGAAGACTCTACATCGCAACAAAGCGAGACAACCTGCTGATATACGTCTCTTTAGAAAGGGAAAAGGCTCGGAGTGATTCGAGCCTTTTATTATGAAAATATGACGTGGATAACTGATGTAGTTCCTCAAGGTAGCCACCACATAGACCTAAATACACCCTCCAAGCTGGTTTTGACAAAAAGCCCAAATTTTATTATGGAAGAAGATGTTTTTTCAGTCTAATTTATCGTTTAATTGTATAGGTTCATGTGATGCTGCCAGCATTTGTTGAATGGATAAATAAGTGTTTTGGGGCCTGAGGCCTATGTGGTGGAACCTGAAGAACTGCGATGGGTGATTCAAGCAGATCTGGAGCGATCCTTAGACCAGTACCGGGAAGGCAAAGTATTTCAGGTGAAGGAAACAGACGAACGTTTAATGGAAAAGGGCAAATGAGATCCCAGCATGCAATACGCAGGAGGTGTTATGGCTTTTTACATTGTCCAACACGGTCAGAGCTTAACCAAGGATCTTGATCCCGAAAAGGTCTCTCAAATCACGGAATCGAGACAGTGGGAAAAATCGCCCAGATCGCTCAAAACTATGGGGTGAAGGTGGCGCGGATCCAGCACAGTGGGAAAAAACGGGCCCGACAGACAGCCGAGCTTCTGGCCGCAATCCTGAAGCCGCCAGAGGGGCTGCAGGAGATAGCCAATATCAAACCGCTGGATGACGTTGCGCCCTTTGCATCCCAGGTGGATTATTCAGTCAATACCATGGTGGTGGGTCACCTGCCCTTTTTGGAACGGTTGACGTCCTTTCTCATCACCGGGCGGCAAAGCCCCGTCGTGTTCAAGCTCCAAAACGGGGGCATTCTATGCCTTGATCAGATTGAGAGTTTGGAATTCCCGGCAATCAAATGGGCATTGATGCCCCAGGTGAAATAGGGGGGGCAATAGATTGAAGTAGCTTGCGAAGAACGAAGCAATATTTCCATATTGGAAAAGGAGTTAACGCGCGTTTTGTACGACTTTTCCAAATCAGTTCTTTTTGAGGTCACAAATTGTGACCTCAAAATCTTAGATTGAGCATTGAGAACCAAGGGCAGACCTGACCATTTATAAAAACTTATAATTTAAGGTCCCTGACTTTATCCCGGACAAGAGACAAACCCGTCCGGATCCGCAAGGGTCAGGTTTTTAACAAAAAGAGGTCCCCGATCTGCGACGCGGCCAGTTCGGCCATTACCCTATGCCCCTGCCGATGGCCCGTATCATCTGGTTTAGACCTGTTTTGAAAGTTCACCCAATGACGCATCCAGACGTTCCACGATGGTATCGCACTGGTCCTTTGTGATGATAAAAGGGGGACAGATGAGAAAATGGTCCCCGGAAACGCCATCCACACTGCCCGAGCCGGGATAGATAACCAGGCCTTTTTCAAGGGCGATCCGCCCCAGTTTTTTTCCCGCCGCCACGCCGGGGTCAAAGGGCAGGTTGCCGTTTTTATCCTGGACCAGTTCAATACCCATGAGCAGTCCTTTGCCCCTGATATCCCCTACCATGGCATGCCTTGTCAGTGCCGCCATCTGTTTGAAAAGATAGCGGCCCATATCCCGGGCCCGTTCAACCAGGTTTTCCGCATCCATGATTTCGAGGACCTTAAGGGCGGCAGTGGTTGAAATGGGGTTGGCCGCATAGGTGAAGATGTGCTCGAACAGGCGTTTTTCCTTATAAAACGCGGACCGGATTTTATCCGATACGATCACGGCGCCCAGGGGGCTGTAGCCGCCGCTCAGGCTTTTGGCAACCGCAATCATATCCGGTGTGGTATGCCAGTGCTCCATGGCGAAGTTTTTGCCTGTCCGTCCCATGCCCGTGATCACTTCATCGGCGATAAACAGGACATTGTACGTGTCGCAGATCTTTCTGATGATCGGAAAGTAGTCATCCGGCGGTACGGTGGCGCCGCAGGCCGACCCCACCACGGGCTCTGCAATAAATGCGGAGACGGTCTCGGGTCCGGCCGTTAATATGGCATGTTCCAGCTCCCTCGCACACCGGACGTTGCAGTCGGGATGGGTTTGATTATAGGGGCACCGGAAGCAATAGCAGGGGTTGATGTGGGGGAAATCCGCCAGCAGGGGACGGCATGCCTCGCGGCGTTTTGCCATCCCGGTGGCGGCCAGCGCCCCGAGGGTGGCACCGTGATAGCTCTGCTTTCTGGCAATGATCCGCCATTTTTTGTCATTGCCGGTTTCAAGGTGGTATTGCCGGGCCAGTTTGATGGCTGTTTCAACGGATTCAGATCCGCCCGACGTGAAGTTCACATGATTCAAGTCGCCCGGTGCCATGGCAGCGAGTTTGCCGGCCAGCTCGAGCGGCGCCGGGGTAATGAAGATATTTGAAATACAGTAGGGCAGCTGGTCGGCCTGTTTTGCCATGGCCGCCGTGATGGCTTTTCTGCCATAACCCACACCCGTGACGGCAATGCCCGAGATGGCATCCAGGTAGGTCTTTCCGTTTTTATCGGTGAGGTAAATACCGTCCCCTTTGACCAGCAGCGGTGTCTCTGAAATCTGATCGGATGTCATCTCGCCCGGAAAAAAGCACTGTCTCTTCAAGTCGCTCATTGTGTGAAACTCCTTTAATGGGATACCCGCGATGCACAAATTTTCAGCCCCTGACGTATCTACCCCATATAAGATATGGGATAGGAGTGCCAGATAAAAAATTAAGCGCTGCATGATTGCCCCGTATGTGCGACTCTTGCTTTAATGTCGCATTTGTGGGATATTTACCGGTACTTAGGGCTCGCGCAAAAATAACTTAACAGAATTGGCGTTCAGATTTGGTTCAGGTTT
>JAOZSO010000264.1:0-5261 GCA_029939655.1 Desulfobacterales bacterium | reverse complement strand
TATTATAGCGACAACGTCGCGACAAATAAATTTGTGAAACAAATTTATTAATGAAAGGAACCGGATATGGGTATCGTTGAAGATAAAATAAAGGATCTCAAAGATCGGGAAAACAAGATCCTGGAGATGGGTGGCGAAAAAGCCGTGGCCAAACAGAACGAAAAGGGTAAATTGACTGCAAGGAAACGGATCGACCTGTTGTTTGACCCGGGGACATTCCGGGAAATCGACATGTTTGTTACCCATCGATGTGTCAATTTCGGCATGCCGGCGGTGGATATTCCTTCCGACGGTGTTATTACGGGACATGGCCTCGTGGATGGGCGCCCTGTCTTTGCGTTTTCACAGGATTTTACTGCCAGGGCCGGCAGTCTCGGGGAGATGCACGCCAAAAAGATCTGCAAGGTGATGGATCTGGCACTCAAAGCCGGTGTACCCTTTGTCGGATTCAACGATTCCGGCGGCGCCAGGATTCAGGAGGGTGTGGACGCACTTTCAGGATACGGCCAGATCTTTTACCGAAACTCTCTCGCTTCCGGTGTTATCCCCCAGGTTTCCGCTATTATGGGACCCACGGCCGGCGGGGCTGTCTATTCCCCTGCCATGACGGATTGGGTGTTCATGGTGAAGAACAGCGGCTATATGTTCATCACCGGGCCGGAAGTAATCAAGTCGGTGACCGGAGAAGAAATTACTTTCGAGGACCTCGGCGGTGCCATGACACATAACGCAAAAAGTGGTGTGGCCCAGTTTGCCTGTGACAACGATGAAGATGCCATTGGTGAGATCAAGAAACTTCTGTCTTACCTGCCTTCCAACAATATGGAGGATCCGCCTCACGTAAAAATGGGTGACGATCCTTCCCGGACGGATCCGGAGCTCGATACCATTATTCCGGATAGCCCCAGCAAGTCCTACGACATGAAAGCGGTCATCCGTTCCATCGTCGACAACGGCGAATTTTTCGAGCCCCACCAGTACTTTGCAAAGAACATTATCGTGGGTTTTGCCCGGCTCAACAACAGAAGCATCGGGATCATCGCCAATCAACCCAGGGAGCTGGCGGGTTGTCTGGACATCAATGCATCGGACAAGGCCACACGGTTCATACGGTTCTGTGATGCCTTCAATATCCCCATGCTGACCATTGCCGATGTGCCGGGCTACCTGCCCGGCAGCCATCAGGAATGGGGGGGGATCATCCGCCATGGTGCCAAGCTTCTTTGGTGTTACTCAGAGGCGACGGTGCCGAAACTCCTGCTGGTGACACGCAAAGATTACGGCGGGTCTTACCTGGCCATGTGTTCCAAAGATTTGGGCGCCGACATGGCTTTTGCCTGGCCGACTGCGGAAATTGCGGTGATGGGGGCTGCCGGTGCGGCCAATATCATCCATCGCAAAGAGATCCAGCAATCAGACGACCCGAAAGCAAAGCGGGAAGAAAAGAAAGCGGCCTATGAAGAACTTATTTCAAATCCGTATTGCGCCGCCAGCAGGGGATACATCGATGCGGTTATTGTTCCCAGCGAAACACGGCCCCGCTTGATCGAGGCACTTGATATCATGTGTAACAAGCGTGAAATCAGACCGCCCAAGAAACACGGGAATATACCCGTATAAATTTTTCTGGGAAAAATTTATTTGTCGCGGCGTTGCCGCTTAAGAAAGATGAGGATAAATGAAAACTAAAAAGAAAATCGCGGCAGCATCGGCTGTGCTTGCTTATATGAAAGAGGAAGAAGAGATTGCCGGCGCAATGGCTATGCAGGCCCATGCAGGGCTCCAGGAGCAGCAGGCCCCGGCGTATCAACAGATGAGCATGTGGGGTATGAGCGGGCGCCAGACACAGATGCAGCTGCGCAGCATGATGCAGCTCAAAGCTTTTCATTGATTCAGACACCCATAATGAATTGGGACCGTGAACTTAAAATGGCGGCGTAGCCGTATATAATAAAATCGCCCCAGGCGATTTTATCTTGAGAGGAGAACATATAAAATGACCGATCACAATCAAGTCAAGATGGCAAACATGGATTACAGCAAAGACAGGCCAAAGGCAGAAAATCCTGTCAAGATAGAAGACCTGACGCTACGCGACGGTCATCAATCGCTCTTTGCCACCCGCGGAAGGACCGAAGACATGATTCCGGTGGCCGAGATAATGGACGAAGTGGGGTTTTGGGCCGTGGAGACATGGGGCGGGGCAACCTTTGACACGATGCACCGCTTTTTGAATGAAGATCCCTGGGAAAGAATCCGCACCCTGAAACGCTACATGAAGAAAACACCTTTTTCCATGCTGCTGAGAGCCCAGAATCTGGTGGGGTATCGGAATTATGCGGACGACCTGGCCCGGGTTTTTGTGGAGCGGAGCGCTGCAAACGGTATGGACATCTTCAGGACGTTCGATGCCCTGAACGATTACCGCAATTTTGAAACCGTCGTTCCCGTGATAAAAGAATGCGGCAAGCATTTTCAAGGGTGTATCTGCTACACCATGACGGAACCCCGTATGGGTGGTGAGGTCTACAATCTCGACTATTATGTTCAAAAGGCCAAAGACCTTGAGGCAATGGGTGCCGACAGCATCTGTATCAAGGACATGGCAGGACTGATCGCCCCCTATGATGCCTATGAAATCGTCAAGGCTCTCAAGGCATCGGTCAAGCCTCCCATTAATCTGCACAGCCATTTTACATCCGGCATGTCCTCCATGAGTCACTTGAAAGCCATCGAAGCCGGTGTAGACATTATCGACACCTGTATGTCCCCATATGCCTATCGCACGTCGCATGCCGCCATCGAGCCGCTGGTAATGACCCTTATGGGCACGAGTCGGGACACGGGATTTGACATCAAGCATCTGGCCGGTATCAACGAAATTCTGGAAAAAGAAATTCTGCCCAAATACAAACACCTCCTGGATGACTCCAAGGTAGCCATCACCGATATCAATGTTCTGCTGCACCAGACACCCGGCGGGATGTTGTCCAACCTGGTCAATCAGCTGCGACAGATGGATGCCCTGGATCGAATAGATGAGGTGTACAAGGAGCTGCCGCGTGTCCGCAAAGACCTGGGGCAGATACCCCTCGTGACCCCCACCAGCCAGATTGTCGGTATCCAGACAGTGAACAATGTTCTTTTTGACGATGAAAACGAACGTTACAAGATGATCACCGACCAGGTCAAAGACCTCTGCTACGGGTTGTACGGAAAAACAGCCGTGCCCATCAATGCGGATGTCCAGAAAAAGGCTTTGAAAGGGTATAAAAGGGGTGAAGAGCCCATTACCTGCCGACCGGCCGAAGTGCTGCCGCCGGAACTTCCCCAGGCAAAAGAAGATGTCAAAGGTCTGGCCGTGGATCTTGATGACGAGATTATTTATGCGATCTATCCGGTGACCGGGAAAAAATTCCTGAAATGGAAATACGGCAAAGAGGAACCGCCCGAGGAGGTCAAGCCAAGAACACTCGAACAGGCCGTAGCCGAAGACGAACTGGTAAGAAAAGCCAAACAGGGATTGCTGTTCGAAAAACCGTCTACGCCGGCGCCGGAAAAAAGCGATGATTTGCGGACATTCAATGTTTTTGTAGATGATGAGTATTTTGAAGTTGGGGTAGACGCGTTAGGTGAATCCCCTGTCATCAATTATATTCAGCAGATGCCGGCCCAGATGCCGGTCCAGAATATGCAACCCATGGCGGCGGCGCCTAAACCTGCGGCGCCCAAACCAACGGCACCGGCAGCAGCTGTAGAAAAGGCTCCTGAACCGTCACCCGCGGCAGTGGAAGGCACAGCGCTCAAAGCGCCCATGCCCGGTATGATCGTGAACTATCCGAAAAAGGTGGGTGACAGCGTCGATGAGGGTGAAACAGTGGTGGTTCTTGAGGCAATGAAGATGGAAAATGCACTTCCGGCACCTGTGGGCGGCGCCATCAAGGCCATTAATTATGCCAGCGGCGATTCGGTGGCAAAAAATGACATCCTGCTGGTGATTGGATAACCATCATGAAAATTCATGAATATCAGGCAAAGGCACTTTTCAAGCAGGCGGGTATTCCTGTTCCGGAAGGCGGCATTGCAGGAAGTGCTGCAGATGCCGGACAGGTGGCGGAGACCCTGGGAGGGTACCCGGTGGTTGTCAAGGCCCAGATTCATGCCGGCGGAAGGGGCAAAGGCGGCGGTGTCAAACCGGCTCATTCCAAAGAAGAGGCTACGTCTCTGGCAGGTGATATCATCGGCATGAACCTGGTAACCCACCAGACAGGCCCCGGGGGGCGACTGGTTCAAAACGTGCTGGTGGAACAGGGCCTCGACATTGAAAAAGAACTCTACCTGGGCATGGTTCCGGATCGGGCCACTGCAAAAATCGTCATCATGGCCAGCGAGGCCGGGGGAATGGATATCGAGAAGGTTGCCGAAGAGACCCCGGAGAAAATCATCAAGGTCAGCGTTGATCCCCTGGTGGGCATTCATCCCTATCACTGCAGGGAAGCGGCCTTTGGCCTGGACATGCCGGCATCGGTCATCAAGCCGTTTCAGCAGTTAGTGGGCAATCTCTACAAGTTGTTCATCGCCTACGACTGCTCCCTGGTGGAAATCAATCCGCTGGTCATCACCCGGGATGAACGCCTGGTGGCCCTCGATGCCAAAGTCAACATCGATGACAACGCACTCTTTCGACACAAGGAGATCCGGGAACTTCGGGATTTGAACGAAGAAGACCCACTTGAGATCGAAGCCTCCAAATACAACCTCAACTACATCAACCTGGACGGCAATGTCGGTAACATGGTTAACGGCGCAGGTCTGGCCATGGCAACCATGGATATCATCAAGCTTGCCGGAGCGGAACCGGCCAATTTCCTGGATGTGGGGGGCGGTGCCAGTGCAGAAATGGTGGAAAACGGGTTCCGGATTATTTTGAGCGATGAGAATGTCAAAGGAATCCTGATCAATATTTTTGGCGGTATATTGCGATGCGATGTTCTTGCAGAAGGGGTCGTTCAGGCGGCTCAAAAGACCGGTATCGACGTACCGGTGGTCGTTCGTATGGAAGGCACGAATGTCGAGGAGGGCCGTAGGATCCTGGCTGAGTCGGGCTTGAATCTCATCACCGCCGTGGATTTGAAGGATGCCGCGCAGAAGGTGGCGGAGCTGGTGACTTAGTTTTAACCGGTTATCCCCAAAATTCAAGCTGAGATGTCTTGGCGGTCTGCGGAAATTCGCTTTAAAGTCGGCCAAAACTCGCTCCTAAG
>JAOZSO010000263.1:0-5271 GCA_029939655.1 Desulfobacterales bacterium | reverse complement strand
CTTTTCGATAATCATCGCAGCTTCCCGCCCCAGATGGGCGATGCAGGTCATGGCCACATAACTGTCCAATATTTCGCCCCAGCAGCATCCCAGGGCCGTGGACATAGCGCTGAAGGTTGAATTGTCTGTCAGTTTCGAATACCTGAGGCCGAGAATGTTATCCACTATATGAGCATGGTGCAGGCCTGAAAGGGCGCGTTGAACTCTTTTGGTATCTTCTGTGATGCAGCCGTTCAAGGGACCGAAGGTGATTCCCAAGGTTTGTGGCTCTGTGGTTAGTTCCGATACGCCGGGTTCCAGCCAGGTCGCACCAAATTCCACCCCACCACCCATAATCCTGTCTTCACTGACAAACTCTCTGGAAATATCTTCGGGTATCCCATTTTGAAGCGTCAGGATGATGGTATCGGCGTGCATGTGCGGCAAAGCGTTTTTCAGGGATAAGCGCAGGGTTGTCTGCTTGGCCAGCGATATGATCAGATCGTAACAGCCTTGCATCTCTTCCGGCGATATTGCCTGAACCTGTATCGTGCAGTCCATCTTGCCCGTGATTGTCGCCCCGCACTGATTCAGTGCGTTCACATGCTCTTTAAAATTGTCCACGAGTACGACATCTTGTCCGCTTTGACATAATAGCGCGCCCATTATGGTTCCGATGGAACCCGCGCCAAGCAATGCAATTCTCATTTTCCCTCAATTGTTCATTTATGGATGGACACTACGTAAGGTTGAGCTTCTTACGGGCCTGATCAGCGTTTAACAACCGGGCACCTAGACGTTCGACGATTTCCTTGGCCCTTTTAACCAAACCGGCATTGTCGGCAAGCACACCTTTTTCAAGATAGATGTTGTCCTCTAACCCGACCCTGGCGTTCCCCCCCATAATGACCGATTGGGCCACCATGGGCATCTCCTGTTTGCCGATCCCGAATGCGCCCCAGGTTACGCCCGGCGGCAGCGCTTGATGCATGGCAACCATATTGGCAGTTGTCCCCTCGGCACCATAGGGAATTCCCATGCACAGTTGAAAGAATGCACCGTTATCAACAATGTTTTCGGCCATCAACTGCTTTGCCTGCCAGATATGCCCCAGTTCGAAGACCTCTAATTCCGGCTTAACGCCTGCACGCCGTATTCTTTCGGCGCTTTCCCGGAGCATGTCCATGGTCGCCACGTATGCGGTGGCTGCATAGTTAAATGAGCCGCAGTCCAAAGAACAGATTTCGGGTTTTATCTTTTCAATGTGGGCCACGCGTTCAGCCGCTGAAATCATATCGGTTCCCGGGCCGCCCACAGCGGGATTTTCCTCGCTTGGTACCAGGTCCCCGCCCATGCCGGTGGTGATATTTAAAATCACATCAACGTCACTTTCCCGGATTAATTTTGCCGTTTCTTGGTACAGTTCCAAATCCCTGCTCGGAGCGCCGGTCTCAGGCTCTCTGACATGGATATGGGCAACTGCGGCACCGGCTTTTGCAGCCTCTATTGCTGCCGCGGCGATTTCAGCCGGGCTTGACGGCAGCCCCGGATGCTTGTCTATTATGTCGCTTCCGCCAGTCACGGCACAGGTCAAAATTACGTCATAATTCATTTGATTTTCCCTTACACTTTTAAGCGCTTACCGACTCTTTTAAAATGATGCCTCCATCGCTTATCGCTCTGTTCCAAGCCGGAGAAAAAATTTACTTTTTTTGGATTATTGTGTGATTTGTTATGAATCTTTTGTTTTTTTGTTTATTGACTGCACAATAAAGGAAGGAACTGCAATACCAAAGCCGATCCAGCCGAATAATAAAGGTATAACTTTAACCCAACAGAGTGCTATCAAAGCTAAACCAACCCACTTGCCAACCGAGGTAATATTGTCTGAATTCAATTTATTATTCTCCTGTTCATAACGACCTGGATCACATGACTGTGGGGGAATGAGCTCCCTGTTGCGGCTCAAATTGCCGGGTCTATCCCAGTAGATAAAACCCCAGGTCCCGACTCTGCGACCCGGTCGACAGAAAGGTTCCGCCGACATATTTTTTGTAAATGTTTTTAATGGTGGCGGTTTCGCGTATCAATGTCCGTTTGTAGTCTTTGAGATAAAACTCAACCTGAAGCCGGTCATTAATTTTTAGGTCTTCTTTTTTCTTCAATTTTATTTTAACGCCGCTGACCGACAGATCCATAACGGTCATTTTGCCTTTACCAACAAATGTTCCTGCCACAACACCCGGTTCCAGTTGAATCTCGTTGCTGTAGTTATACCAGCCTGACAATTTGACAACTTTTCGATTGTGCCGGCGCCTTTCCACTTCCCTCTTGAACTGGTAACCACATTCGCATTGGCATTCGATTTTCATGGAGTTATTCCGATGGAAATCTTCTGGAATATTAACCGATCCAGCCTGACTGCACCGAGGACAGGTAAATATCACCACATCATTCCCCATTTTCACTACCTCGTGCTGATTTACGAATTCCCATGACGGTAGGGTAATGTTACGGTCATAAAAGCCTAAAGGGGCTACGCAAAATACATCTTCTTTTTATTCGTGATTCATATATGATGGTTTACTTATTATCAACAATGATTACTAATAATACCAGGGTAAAATAAAATCCTTGTCAAGCCATAATAAAATCGTGTATTTTATTTTATCCCGCTCTGTAAACAGCGGGGAATAAACAAATCTCAACGTTGGAAAGGAACACAACATGACCGACAAACCGGTAAAACTATACACGCTAAGTACCTGCAGTCATTGCAAATCAACCAAAACATTTTTGAATGAATGTACGGTTCAATATGAATTTGTAGATGTGGATCTGCTTGAGGGTGAGGAACGAAAAGCCATCATTGAAGATATCAAGAAATTAAATCCGCGATGTTCATTTCCGACCCTCATCATCGGTGACGAGGTCATTGTAGGGTTTAAGGAAAAGAAAATAAAGGAGGCGCTGGGACTCTGATGGATGCCGAAAAACTTTTCGAGATTCTCCGTAAGGCACAGGAACCCAAAGGGTATTACTTTAACAAAGACAGGGCATACGTCCTGGAACTGTTGTCCGCTCTCATCCTGAACAAGGAACGCTACGGATATATGGCATGTCCATGCAGACTGGCATCGGAGGATAGAGATACCGACAGGGACATCCTCTGTCCCTGTGTTTACAGGGAACCCGATGTCAAGGAATATGGCAGTTGCTATTGCGGCCTCTACGTTTCAAAAGAATGGAACGAAGGCAAGGTGGAAGAAGCATATATACCCGAACGCCGCCCCCCTGAAAAGATGGGTTTTTAACTAAACTTGTCGAAGGCGATCATCTCCGGATCCACCCCCAGATCATCCAGCATCTGTTCGATGGCTTCGATCATCATGGGTGGGCCGCAAAGATAATACTCGATTTCAGTGGGATCTTCGTGTTCCGCCAGATAATGATCCCTTAGATTTTGATGGATATAACCTGTCATGGCATCCCAGTCATCCTCCGGTTGTGGATCCGACAGTGCCACGTTGAATGAAAAATTGTCATACCTTTCCTCGAGCGCCTTGAACTCATCATCAAAAAACAACTCCTGCTTCGATCGCGCCCCGTACCAGAAAGACAGGGTTCTTTTGGTTTTGAGGGTCTCCAAATGGTGCAGGACTTGGCTTCTCAAAGGCGCCATGCCTGCCCCACCCCCCACAAAACACATTTCTCTTTGCGTCTTTTTAACAAAGAAATCGCCGTAGGGACCACTTAACGTGAGCGTGTCACCGGGATTCAAATTAAAAATATAGGACGAACCTTTGCCCGGGGGTGCCTCTTGTTTGCCTGGTGGTGGTGTAGCGATCCGGATGGTAAATCGGAGGCGCTTGTTTTCGGAAGGTGGGTTAGCCAGGGAGTAAGCACGGAAAATGGCCTCCTCAGACTTGGAGCGCAGTCCCCAGAGGTCGAAACGGTCCCAGGCAGGCTGAAATCGCTTCCCCACACGTTTTCTAAACTCAGAAAAGGAAAGTTGGTATTCCGGAACATCGATCTGTACATAAGCACCGGCATCAAAATCAAGAGACTCATCCGCCTCCAACTCGAGAATAAGATCCTTGATGAAGGTGGCCACGTTGTCGTTCGATACCACCGTTGCATGATATTTTTTTACCTCCAGAATGTCTTCAGGAATCCGGATCTTCAGATCTTCTTTTACCTTGAGTTGGCACGCCAGATGGATATTCTCCTGCTTTTCTTTGCGGTTGATATGAGCCAGCTCCGTAGGAAGAAAACCCTGGACACCTTCTTCTACCCTGCATTTGCACATGCCGCAGGATCCACCTCCGCCACAGGCGGATGGGATAAATATATTGTTGTTCGACAATGCCTTCAAAAGACTGGTGCCGGTATCAACCTGAAGGACCTTATCCGCATCGTCATTAATCATGACGGACCGGTTCCCTTTCAGGACAACCTTGGCCTCAACCAGCAGAAGCAAGCCGACCAGCAACATAATGACCGATGAAAAAACAATTGTGCCGATAAAGTAGATCATAAATAAAATCGTTCCACGATTTTATGATACGCAACTGTGTCGCTTTTATTTAGATACGACCCTGAAGGGTATCATTTTCACTGTCTGTGTTTGTTGGGTTCCTTGAGTCCATTGTGTTTTTTGAGTTGCTCATAGCACCTGGTATATGGCCGTTAGCTCTTCTCCATTCAGCAACACAATGAACCCAAGAAACGCAATAAACTCAACCAACACGATTCCCCTTGAACCCTTCTAAATCGTTATTCCCGAAAACAGCATAAACCCCATGGCCATCAGTCCCGTGACAATCATCGTAATACCAAACCCCTGCAGACCTTCTGGAACGTCGGCATATCTCAGCTTAATCCGAATTGCGGCCATGGATACGATGGCAAGAAGCCACCCCGTACCGGATCCGATACCAAAAACCAGCGATTCCATAAAAGTGTAATCCCGTTCCACCATAAAAAGGGAAGTCCCCAGTATGGCACAGTTGACCGTTATCAAGGGAAGAAAAACCCCCAATGCATTGTAGAGAATCGGCGAAAACCTGTCGATGACCATTTCAACCGCCTGCACCATGGCAGCGATAACAGCGATAAAGGTAATAAATTTCAAATAGCTGAGGTCAACATTCGGCAGCCCCGCCCAGGCAAGTGCACCGGGTGACAACAGATAGGCGTAGATCAGCCAGTTCATAGGTGCGGTGATGGAAAGCACGAAAACAACGGCAAACCCCAAACCGATGGACGTCTCCATATTCTTGGATATGGCAA